>QHWF01000156.1 GCA_003222455.1 Acidobacteriota bacterium | reverse complement strand
TGCTCCCCGGCGAAAAGATCTCATGGGATCAGCACATCCACGCGATCGGCGAAGAAATCACGGCCGGGTCCGAAATCGGGATCTGGTTCTACCCGAAAGGGCAGGAGCCGAAGAAGCGGAGCTATCTCGTGGGCTTTACCGGCCTGCGGCAGCGCGGCTTCCTCGACATCCCGCCCAACTCGGTCGCTGCGACCGAGGGCTTTACCGTGCTCAAGGAAAACACGCTGATCACGAATTTCCAGCCGCACTTCCATCTGCGCGGCAAGGCGATGCAGGTCGAGGCGATTCTGCCGGACGGCGGCACGCAGATTCTCAGCTATGTCGGCAACTTCAATTTCAACTGGATGACGAATTACATTTATGCCGACGATGCGGCGCCCCTGCTGCCGAAGGGGACGGTCATCCATGTGAGCGCGTGGTACGACAACACCACGGCTAACAAGAACAATCCGGATCCGGAGCAGTGGGTCGGTTACGGTGACCGCACCGTCGACGAGATGGCGCACGCCTGGATGAATGTCGTCTATCTGAGCGACGACGAGTACAAAACGCTCGTAGCCGAGCGGAAGGCCAAGACAACCAAAGAGACCGACGAGCGGCAGCCGTGAACGCATTCGGCGCGCTGTGGGCGACCGGCATCGTTGCCGGTGGTGTACTCTTGTCGGCCGCCATGGCCGACTACCAGAACACCACCTTGGAACGCAAAGGCCGCGAAGGCCGCCGAGAATTACTGTCTGTCTCCGCGTCCTTTGCGGCCTCTGCGTTCGATCGTGATGAAGCGCCGCTCCGCCCGCTCGAACACGCCGGACGTGTGCCCCCGTCGAGCGCAGCCGATTCGGCGCCGCCCGTCCTGTTCGCCGGGCAGTCCGCCTCGCCGGGCCAGCGACTGCCGAGCGAGCCGCGCAAGCAGTTCGGTGCGAGCGTCACCGGCGCATTCGAAGGCTGGTTCTACAACGACGATGGCAGCCGCAGTTTTCTCATCGGATACCTGAATCGCAACACCGCCCAGGAGCTGGATGTTCCGGTCGGTCCGGCCAACCGGATCGAACCGGGTGGCCCCGACCTGGGCCAGCCGACGCATTTCCTTCCCGGACGGAACTACGGAATGTTCGTCGTCCCCGTGCCAAAGGAGTTCACGCCCCAGGACAAATACACCTGGACCGTCGTCGCCAACGGTCAATCCACCATCATCCCTTTTCGCCTGAACATCGATTACGTCATCAGTCCGTTCAAGGAGATCGCCGTCAACAATACGCCGCCAGTCGTCCGGTTCGAACAGGGTGGACCGGCGGTGCAGGGCCCGGTGGCGATGGCGTCGGGAGCCCCCGTGCGTGCCGCTTCCCTGTCGACGCCTCTCGCGTTGTCGCTCTGGGTGTCGGACGACATGAAGTACACGAGCGGCACGAGCGCGCCGCTCGGCACGCCGCGCCCGCCGGTCACTCTTACCTGGTCGAAGTATCGCGGGCCCGGAGCGGTCACGTTCGACAAGGCGAAGCCGGCGGTCGAAAAACTGTCGGCTGGAGGAGACGAGGCCTCTTTCAGCGGGCGGGCGACGACGCGCGTGACGTTCAGCGCGCCCGGCGAGTATCTGCTCCACGTGACGGCGAACGATTACTCCGGCGTCGGCGGCGGCGGGTTTGTCTGTTGCTGGACCACGGCGATGGTCAAAGTCATGGTCCAACCATGATGGAAGGAGAGGTCGTGTTTGCTACAAGGTCCGCCGCCTGGCTTCTCATGGGTGCCCTCGCGATTGCTGCCTGCGATCGGGAGAACGGTTCGTTCTCGCGCGTTCAGGTGATCGGCCCGACAGCGGCCCTTGCAGGCGCCATCGTCCCGCAACCGCTCGTCCTCTCGCCGGTCACGGGTGCTCGATGTCCATTTCTCACACCGTTCACGACGGCATTCGACCTCCTGATCGATCATCAGGGCGGAACCGATCTGTTCATCGAGCAGGTCACCATCCGCCTGCTCGACGGCTCGAACGTCGGCGGATCACCGCTGCTCATGTCGTCCGCCGATCTGGCGGCGCGCCTTGGCTCGACGCGGGTACGACCGGGTCAGACGAGCCGCTTTGGCTTCACGCCTCAATTCGGCTGCAGTGCGTTTCGTCCGCGTTCGCTGCGGGTGGATGTCGTGCTGCGCGACGCCGCGGGTATGCAGCAGACGACGCACGCGATCGCGCCGATCGGATAACCTGAATCCGGTGGGGTTCGCCCACCGTGGTAACTTCGTAACGAAGCTTCGCCTCAAACCGCCGAGTAAAACCGAGCCTCGGCGGGGCGAGCGAATCTTCGTTACTAGGCGGCCCTTCGGGCCGCAACTAACTAAGACAGCTTCTAAAGCCGAAAACTTGTCTCAATCGCACAGACATCGGCTTTAGAAGATGTCTAGCGGACCGCAGACCGCGGGCAGGGGGAATCCGTGTCACGATCGGCCGGTTGCTCTGCGAGGGCAGCATCGGATTCCGCGGCCGGCTTGATCAGATAGAGCCGATCCCGTTTCTCGGCCACTAGCGGTTCGAGGCGCTCCGGCGCGCGACTGGCGGCGTGGGCTCCGGCCTCCCGGTTCAAGTACCAGCCGACAGGACTACACCCCAACCACGCGGTGCCAATCGAATAGTAGAGGAGGGCCAGGGCACCGCACGTCGCGCCGAAGCCACTGGCCGTGGCCCAGGACACGACAGCGGCCAGAACGGCCAGACACACCGCTTCGGCCAACGCGGCCAACGCGGGCGTGCGGAACGGCGGGACCGGAAGCGGCTCGTGCGCGAGCGTCAATCGCAACTCGGCGGCAGTTGCCGTTTCCCCATTCTCCGCAAGGGCGCGCTCGGGTGCGAACACCCGCGCGAACTCCGCAACGACGGGCTCCGGCGGCAGACCGATCGCACGCGCGTATTCGCGGACGAACGCGCGTTGGAAAATGCCCGCCGGCCACTCCGCGATATCGCCGCCTTCCAGTCCCGCGAACAACGACATCTTGATTTTCGTGGAACTGGCGATGTCGTCGAGCGTGATCTGGTGACGTTCGCGCTGTTCGCGCAGACGGCGCCCGAATTTCTGACCCGGAGTCGAAGTTACCGTTCGATTCGATTCGTCATCAACCATTGCGCACTCACCGCGCCGAGATCGCGGCGCCTATGCCGCCGTCCGAGTGCGCGCATCACCCACAGGACGAACGCGACGCCGATGGTCAGCAGCAGTCCGGCCAATAGCATCATAGATTTGGTCGATGGAAACGATACGGCGTCGTTGCGTGCGATGCAAGCGATTTGCGCTACGGCTCAGTCGGCGAACGAGGCCTCAATTCGTGTTTTCACACGCGCTGAAGGTCTGCACGACACGAGACGGCGGACTGCCGGCCGCCCGCCGCGAGACCACGTTATAATCGCGGCACCGAACACGTCGCTCGGTGTCTTTGCGATACACCGTCACAATCGGCAGCCGCCTCGGTCCGTACGAAATCATCGCTCCGCTCGGCAGCGGAGGGATGGGCGAAGTGTATCGCGCGCGCGATCCCCGGCTCTCGCGTGACGTGGCGATCAAGGTGTTGCCTGCGACGGCGTCCTCCAATGTCGTCAGCCTTCGGCGCTTCGAGCAGGAAGCGCGCGCCGCGGCGGCGCTCAACCACCCGAACATTCTCGCCATCCACGACTTCGGGACCGACGCCGACATCAAGTACGTCGTATCCGAACTGCTGCTGGGGCACACGCTGCGGGTGTCGCTGGCAGACGGCCCACTGCCGCTGTCGACAACCATTGACCACGCCGTGCAGATTGCCACCGGCCTGGCTGCCGCACACGACCAGGGGATCATTCATCGCGACCTCAAACCGGAGAACGTGTTCGTCACCAGCGACGGCCGCGTGAAGATCCTGGATTTCGGTCTCGCGAAACTGACGGACGCCGGCGAAGATCAGTCCGGCGCGGACACGCTCGCCACCCGAGTCGTCGACACGATGCCGGGCGTCGTGCTCGGCACGACCGGGTACATGTCGCCGGAGCAGGTGCGCTGTCAGCCCACCGACCTGCGCACCGACATCTTTGCGCTCGGCATCATCGTCTACGAGATGCTGACCGGCCGCCGGCCCTTTGCGGAGCCATCGGCGATTGAGACGATGACCGCCATCGCGACGAAGGATCCACCCGATCTCGCGACGCTGAGCGCGGCAGTCCCCACGTCCCTCGTCCGGATCGTGACGCGCTGCCTCGAGAAGCGCCCGGGCGATCGCTTTCAGTCGGCGCGCGATCTCGCGTTTGCGCTCGAAAGCCTTGCCGTCGGGCCCGCAATCGCATCCGCACGTGCATTCCCCCGTCGCGCGATTCCACGGCGGGCCATTGTCCGCGCCGTGGGCGTAGTCGCCTCAACTGGCGATCGCGGTCGGGATTGGCGCCTTCGCGGCGTCGCGGGCCGCGCGCTCGCCCGCGCCGGCGTTTCGGCGGCTCACGTTCCAGCGCGGCGTCGTTCGCTCGGCGCGCTTTGCACCCGACGGCCGCACGATTGTGTACAGCGCCGCCTGGAACGGCAACCCGAGCCGGGTGTTCATGACGCGCACCGACACTCGCGAATCAACACCGCTCGATCTTCCCGCCGGCGATCTCGTTGCCACGACATCCACGGGCGAGGTCCTCCTGCTCGTGGGCCGCGGTGCGACGCCGTCGACCGGCGTTGCCGACAGCGGCACACTCGCGCGTGCGTCGCTGATGGGCGGTGCCGCGCGCGAGCTCGTCGAACACGTCGAGGATGCCGATGTGTCCGCCGACGGATCGACGTTCGCCATCGTGCGCGCATCGAATGAGCGCCAGCGGCTCGAGTTCCCCATCGGCACGGCCTTGTACGAAACCACGGGGTATATCAGCAGTCCACGGCTGTCGCCGCGCGGCGATCGCATCGCTTTTCTCGATCATCCGGTGGCCGGTGACGATCGCGGCGTTGTCGCGACGGTCGATCGCGCCGGCCACAGGAAGGTTCTGACGCGCGAGTGGATCGGCGAGCAGGGCCTGGCCTGGACGCCGGACGGTCGCGAGGTGTGGTTCGACGCCGGGCCCGGCGAGGAGCCGCGTGCGATCTACGCCGTCACTCTCGACGGAGTCCTCAGGCTCGTCTATCGAGCGCCGATGCATCTGAAGCTCAATGACGTGGGCGACAAGGGAGGCGTCCTGCTGTCGGGAGAAGATTTTCGCACCGACATCATGGGCGTCGTGGACGGCGAGCCACGTGAACGCGATCTGTCGTGGTTCTATTCGGAAACCGCCGCCGGGCTGTCGCGCGACGGCACCATCCTGGTGTTCTCCCGGTTGAGTGGGTTCGACTACGCGAGCTACATGCGCAAGACCGATGGATCGCCGGCGGTTCGTCTCGGTGACGGGTCTCCCCACGACCTGTCTGACGACGGCAAGTGGCTGATCGCCTCGTCTTTCAGCGTGCCGAACCATCTGTCTGTGCTGCCAACAGGTCCGGGCGATGTGAAGGTCCTGGCCCTTGGAGCCGTGCGGTTCGACGCCTCCGCCGGCGCGCATTGGATGCCCGGCGGGCAGCGGATCGTGTTCGGCGGCCTCGAGCCCGATCATCGCATCCGTTCCTACGTCGTATCCCTCGCCGGCGGGACGCCGACGGCGGTGACCGCGGAAGGCGTCGTCGGGACACTGGTGTCGCCCGATGGTCATCTGCTGATCGTGCGGGGGCCGGCCGGCGATCCGTCGATCTACGACCTGAACGCAAAGCAGATCCGCAAGCTTCCAGGACTGCTTCCCGGCGAGCGCGTCGCACGATGGGACGGGAGCGGCCGCGCCGTCTATGTGTCGCGCCCCGCGGGAAATCCGCTGCAGGTATTCCGGCTCGATAGCGCGAGCGGTGTCCGGGAACCCGCGCTCCAGATCACCCTCGGAGATCCCGCCGGGAGCATCACCAATGTGCTTCTGACGGCCGACGGGCGGACTGCCGTTTACGACGTTCACCGCCGCACATCCGATTTGTACTTGGTGACCGGCCTGCGATGAGCGGCCGCCGCGTACTGTTCTACCCGGAGCGGCCCGCCGAACGGGCCATGATCACGCCAATCTGCCGCGCGAGCGGGTCCACGATTTGACCGATCCGCGGGCGCCGTGCGATCTCGCGATCGCCTGGGACACGAACACGTTTCGCGATCGGATGCCTGCGCTCGAGCGTCTCCAGAATTCGGCGGCAGTCTGGACTCTGCGGTGTGTGGACATCGGCAAGCCGCGCGTCGATTCCGCCTTCCGCGAGGCCCCTTTACAGGTCGCTGAAAAAGGCGCCGACCTGAAGTTAAAACCGAAAAGCCAAAACAGAAAAGTGCGATTTTCCGCCTGCTTTTAACTTTCTGTTTTAACTTTTCACTTCAGGCTGCGTTTTTCAGCAGCCTGCTAGAGCCTGACTCTAGGATCGTTTGTTCCTGAGCCCGGCGACGAACTCGTCGGGCGTTTCGACGCGCATGCCGTGGCGCAGGGCCGAGAGGAAGTGCCGGCGGTTGTCTGTGACGACGACGTTCGCATCGGCAGCGCGCGCGACCTCTGCGATGTGCGCATCGTAGATGCGGCCGCCGGCAATGCCGTCGCGCGCAGCCGCCTGTAACATCGCCATCCGGTCGGTCGCCGGCAGATCGTGAACAGCCATCCTCGAAAACACTTCTTCGCGCAGCAGCACGGCCGCATCAGACGGAGAGACTCGGTATTCGGGCGGCAGCCGCGTCGCCACCGAGAAGAACTCGAGGCAGCAGTGCCACGCCGTCGTGGCGTCGCGGACGCGCTTTTCCGCGACCGCGTGCAGCAGTGATTGCGCCGGGGCGCTCCGAGGTCCGAAGTCCACGAGCCCGGCCAGCAGCACGCTGGTATCGAGGAACACGCTCACGGCCAGCGGTTCCGTTCTTCTTCGACGAGCGCCGCGATATCCATTGTTGGACGATGGTCTGCTGACACGGTCGGCCGGGCCACGAGCCGCCGTCCGACCTTCACGAGGCGCGGACCGGCGGCGATCCGTTCGAGACGGATCCCAAGCTCGTCCGCGGTGATTTCCACTTCGGAACCGGCAGTGAGACCCGCGCGTTCCCTGATCGCGGCCGGAATCACCACGCGGCCTGCCTTGTCGATGGTCGTCCGCATGCCATTCAATATACCATTACGATGGCAGTCCCGCGGGGAGGGCGGGGGAGTGTCCGACTGACACACGACGCGAGGCCCGATTACACGAGCGCGGCTGCGTGCCCGCCGGCATCGGCCACGACGTCATCGTCGATCGCCGTGTTGACGCCGGTGACGGCCAATACTCCAGGGCGCGTCTCCCGCCTCGCCTGCGACCGCCACAGCCAGGCGTAGCATCCGTTGCGGGCCAGCAGATCCTCGTGCGTCCCCTGCTCGACCACGCTTCCGTGATCGAGCACCAGGATGAGATCGGCGTCGCGGATCGTGGAGAGACGGTGGGCGATGATCAGGTTCGTGCGGCCTTCGAGCAGCGGCGCCAGCGATTCCTGCATCTGCCGCTCGGAGACGGAATCGAGTGCGCTCGTCGCCTCGTCGAGAATGAGGATACGCGGATTCTTCAGGATGGCGCGCGCGATCGCCAGCCGCTGCCGCTCGCCGGCAGAGAAGCGATAGCCGCGTTCGCCGACCACGGTGTCGTATCCGTCCGGCAGCGCGGCGATGGTGTGGTGGATCTGCGCACGCCGGGCGGCATCCTCGATGTCCACCCTCGACGCGTCGGGACGTCCGTATCGCAGGTTCTCGAGCACCGTGGTGTGAAACAGGAAGGTTTCCTGTGTGACCACCGCGATGTTGGCGCGCAACGACGACTGGGTGACCGTGCGCGTATCGGTGCCGTCGACGAGCACCGTCCCTGTGGTGGGATCGTAGAGCCGCAGGACGAGCGCGGCCAGCGTGCTCTTGCCCGCTCCGGACGGCCCGACGATGCCGACGGTCGTACCTTCGGCAATCGTGCAGTCGACATGAGACAGCGCCGGGCTGGCCCCGTCGTACGTGAACGTCACGTCCCTGAATTCGATTCGCCCGCTGATCCGAGGCAGTGCGGTTGCCGCCGATGCGTCCTGAGCCGATGCCGTCCGATCGAGCACGGCGAAGACGCGCTCGAAATAGGCGTAGCTCGTCATCAGGTCGACATGCACGCTCGCCAGATCACTCGCCGGCGAGTAAAGGCGTTTCATCACCGTAACGAGTGCGACGATGGTTCCGAGCGGTACCTCTCCGCGAACGACGAGCCAACCGCCGAATGCGAAGACGATGGCCGGGCCGAGCGATTCGGTGACGCCCAGCAGCATGCGGAACCAGCGGCCGACCAGTGATTGTTCGAGCGCGAGGGATCGCAGCTCATCGGCCTTCCGGCGAAACCGCTGCACTTCCACGTCCGCGTGGTCGAAGACTTTCACCAGCAGCGCTCCCGACACGGACAGCGTTTCCGTGATGATGCCGGTGAGCTCGCTCGTGCGCGCCTGTGTCCGCCGTTTGACGGCCTTGCGCGCCTGTCCCACGCGCCTGGTCGGCGCGATGAACAGCGGAAGCGCGGCGATGGCGGCCAGCGCGAGGCGCCAGTCGAGCGCGATCATGAACGCGATCGTGGACAGCAGAGCGATGACATTCTGTGCGATGTCGGCGAGGGTGCCGCTCATCACGTCGCCGACGCCCTGAACGTCGTTCAGAACGTGACTGACGGCTTCGCCCGGCTGTTGTTTCGTGAAAAAGGCAAACGGCATCGCGTGGAAGCGCTCGTACAGCGCGGTGCGCAGATCGAGCATGACGTCCTGGCCAATCGCTTCCGCTCCGTATTTCTGGGCGACGCGGACCAATCCGGCAAGCAGCGGACCTGCGATCATGCCGAGGCAGCACAGCCATAGCAGGCGAAGGTCGCGGTTGGGAAGGGCGAGATCGACGATGCGTTTGACGAACCAGGGCGAGGCGAGATTCAGGGCGGCCGCCAGCACCATGCATGCGACTACACCGAGGACCCGGCACCAGTGCGGTTCCACATAAGAAACGATGCGTCGGAACGTAGGAGCTGCCGGCGGCGGGAGATCGTCGGGATCGAGACGAGGCGTCACTGCGGCGGCAGTGAGCAACCGATGTGCCACGACCTGTGCGGGACCATCGCAACGGTCTGGTGACGGCTGGCGTTCACTTGCGTGGACGACCATGACCTCTGCAAGCGACGATCGCAGATGGGTCGCGGGTGCGCGACGCACGACGCGTGCGAGCAACGCGACGGTGCGAACATGCACAGCACTGATTGATGGTACTGATTCAAAACCCGCCGAGCTGTCCCAACTGCCGAGGCACGGCTCTTGCTCCGATTCATCGGCCGTTATCTACCGTCCGATATAGGGTAATGTGTCACAATCGTTTCTCAACGTTTTTACGGGCCCCGAATCCATACTTGGTTTAGCCTGAAAACCTCCTTCTTCGCACGGTGCATGATTCCGTCGTGTCGCACTCGTCAGCCGATTCGTCAAATCCGCGTACACGGGCCTGAAGTGGTGTCGGAATACCGTACGGCATTTGCACGACAGTCGTGTGCCTGGCCCGTCCCGCCGGGTGCCACGATCTTCCGCGCCGGCGATTCGCGCGGTGCGCTGACAACCACCTCTGCCCGGCACGTTCGGCTAGCACCGCTCTGCGCCCTGACGCTGCTTCTGACCACGTACGTCGGCGTTCGAGCTTCATCGGCTGAACCTCAGACAGCGACACAAACGCCGGTAACAGCACCGACACAAACGCCCGCACCAGCACCGACACAAACAACCGACGGCTCGGTTGCCGCCCCCGCGCAATCCGGCGAGGAGCCCACTCAAACCGATTCCGCACACACATCGAAAGGAAAGGACCACAAGGCCAGGACGAAAACAGATGGCGCTGAACCGTCCTCGGGCGAGAGCGTCAAAGCACCCAAAGAAAAGAAGGACGGCGCCAATAACAACGGTGACGACAGCGTCAGACCGCCGAAGCACCCGTCGTGGAAACCGGTGCGCGGCGTCAGGCTCGACTTCAAGGCGCGGATCAAAAGCGAGACACGG
>QHWF01000155.1 GCA_003222455.1 Acidobacteriota bacterium | reverse complement strand
CTGGCGTGGATCGTCTGGGCCGCATCGACCGGAAACCTGAGCGCGAATCCGCTCAGCGACGTGACGAACGAAACCGGGATCTGGACGCTCCGGTTCCTGTGTATCACGCTCGCAATCACGCCGTTACGCCGCGTGACGGGATGGAACGCCCTGATCCGGTTTCGCCGCATGACCGGGTTGTTCGCGTTCTTTTACGGGACGCTGCACTTTCTCATCTACGTCATCGTCGATCGCTTTGCCGGGCTCGATTTTCCTGACGGGTTTGTTGCGTGGTCCACCATGCGCAACCTGGCGCGATCCGTTGGCGAGGACATCTACAAGCGGCCGTTCATCACCATCGGCTTTACCGGGCTGACGCTGATGGTGCCGCTCGCCGTCACCTCGACGGCCGGCATGATTCGCCGGCTCGGAGGCAAGCGCTGGAACCGCCTGCATCGCCTGGTTTACGTCTCGGCTACGGCCGGCGTGGTCCATTACTGGTGGCTCGTCAAAGCCGACATCCGCAGTCCGGCCGCGTATGCGGGCATCGTCACGCTGCTGTTGGCATTTCGGGTCTGGTGGATGCAGCGTCGCGCCAGCCTGCCCGTCCGGCCACCCGCCGCGCACGCGATCAGCGAACGATGGTGATTCGGCCATCCACCTGTGGCGCGATGTCGCGACGGGTGGTCACGTATCGCTCCAGTGCGGCGACGATGATCTCGCCAGCCTCAGGTCCGGTCGCGATCCGTTGTCCGGCGAACATGTCATAGCCGTCTCCGCCGGTCAGCAGGTAGTCGGGAATCGCGATCGTGTAAGGGCGATCGGACGCGAGCGGTCCGCCCCCGATGCGCACGTTCGTCACGCGATCGCCCTCGGGCCGTTTCGCGTCGATCGCGAACGTCAATCCGGACACCTGTGGAAATCGACCGGCGGCGGTGGGCCACTGCGCCGTACCGCTGTTGAGGGCCTGCCGGACAATGCGCCCCGGTACCACGAGCGTGCAGATGACGTTGCCGAACGGCTGCATCGCCAGGAGCGTCCGCCTCGAGAGCGGGCCGGCCGGGTAGACGCGGTCGCCTCGAATCGATCCCGAATTCACGATGGCAACGTCGGCACCGGCCGCGGCGCGGATGGCGTCGGCGACCAGGTTGCCAAGATTGGTTTCGCCGCTCCGCACGCTTCGCGATTCGCCGTCGAGCGCCACTCGTGACGTAGCCACGACCACGTCGAGCTCCTTGCCGAGCCGGGCGTCGTACGCGGCGACGACCGTTGCCGTGGCCGCGTCTTCCGCCAGCGTCGCGTCGACGGTCACCATGGACAGGTGGCGCTCCAGTCCATCCCGATCACGGCGCAGATCGATTCGCGCGACCCATTTCGCATCGGATCCCGCTTTGCTGATGAGTGTCCGATCCACCATGGCGGTGATCGGAAAGTGTTCGTGCCCGCCGACGATGACGCTGATCTCGGGGAAACGGCGGGCGAGCCGGCGGTCCTCTTCGTAACTGAGGTGCGTAATCGCCACGATGGCGTCGGCCTGCTCGCGATGGAGGGCCGCAATCGCACGCTCGGCCGCCGTCATCGGATCGAGGAACTGCAGGCCGCGGCGCTTGTCGCCGCTGATTTCCTCGCTCACGAGGCACAGACCGAAGAACCCGACTTTCAACGTGCCGAATGTTTTCACCAGATGCGGCGCTGCACCGCCCACCGGACGCCCGGTGGCGGCGTCGAACACGTTCGCGACCACGTATTGAAATCGCGACTCGCCCATCCGGGCGAGGAGCACGTCCTTGCCGAAGTCGAATTCGTGATTGCCCAGCGTGGCGAGATCGAGGCCCATGGCGTTGAACGCCTCGATCATCTGCCTGCCTTTGAAGATGCTCGACGCGACCGACGAAGAGAGGAAGTCGCCGGCGATGACCAGGAGCGGGGTCGCGCCGCTCCGGGCGACGTTCTGCTTCAGCGTGGCCACGCGCGCCAGTCCGCCAAGACCGCCGACCGGCGAGGTCTCGTAGACATCGTTGATCTGAAGCATGGTGAGCTGCGCGCCCTTCTGAAACGCGTTCGGTTCCTGGGCGGGCGCGGACGAATGCAGGAGCCAGACGGCGGTCAGAATCGAGACGAAGACCCGCGGGTGCATGATGGACCGGGCACGTGATGGTTGACTGATGCCGATGTGTTTCGGGCGTTGAACGAGCGCCTGGGATGATAGGATCATGCTGTTCCGCTTCTGGAACGAACCTCCACGGTGGTTGGATGAGCTCGAACAGGGCAGCCTCGCGCTCGGTGCCCCTCGCCATGCTGTGCGCGGGCGTTGTAACGGCCCAGTACATCGTCGGCAAGGCGACGCGCGACGCCCTCTTTCTGGCTCAGTTCGATTTTACGGCGCTCCCGACCATATTCATCGTCACGTCGTTCGTCTCGATCGCGCTCGTCGCGGTGAACTCGAAGGTATCCGCGAAACTCGTCCCTCGAGTAATCGTACCCGTCTCGTTTGCCGTCAGCGGAGCGCTGTTTGTCGTCGAGTGGCTGCTGATCGATCGTGCGCCGCGCGGGATCGCCGTCTTGGTGTACCTGCACATTTCGGGCGCCGGTCCGCTGCTCGGGTCGGGGTTCTGGCTCATTGCCAGCGAGCGGTTCGATCCGCGAACGGCCAAGCGCCGGTTCGGCCAGATTGCCGGCGTCGGCACGCTTGGCGGCCTGGCCGGCGGGGTGGTGGCCGAACGGCTCGGTGCCGGTCTCGGCGTCGGCGCCCTGCTGCCGTTTCTCGGCCTGCTCAACGTGATCTGCGCGTGGGTCGTGTGGCGCCTTGCGGCACCGCAGCATGAAATTCCCGTCGTCAAGCCGGCGCGCGTTCGATCGGGCCTGCGCGTGCTCGTCGAGGCGCCGTATCTGCGTAACCTCGCGGCGCTGACGTTAATCGTCACGACCGGCGCGGGACTGGCCGATTACGTGTTCAAAGCGACCATCGCCGAGACGCTCGGCCGCGGCGACGGCCTGCTGCGATTTTTTGCAATCTACTATGCCGCGACCGGGCTCATCACGTTCGCCGTGCAGGCATCGTCGAGCCGCTTCATGCTCGAACGCTGGGGCCTGGCGGCGGCCACCGGAACGCCGTCGATGGCGCTCGTTCTGGGCAGCGCCGCTGGATTGCTCGCGCCGGGCGCAGCAAGCGTGCTCGTGATGCGCGCGAGCGAGAGCATCTTCCGGGGCTCGCTGTTCCGCGCCGGCTACGAGCTGTTCTTCACGCCCATCCCGCGGGCCGAGAAACGCGCGGTGAAGTCGGTCATCGACGTCGGCTTCGACCGGCTGGGCGACGCGGTCGCGGGCGGCCTTCTCAGGCTCGTGCTGTTCAGCGTGGTGCCGGCCGCGCGGTCGTCCACGGTGCTGTCGCTCACGATCGTCTGCGCCACGGTCGCGTTCCTGTTTGCGAGCCGCCTGAACCGCGGCTACATCGACGCGCTGGAGAAGGGACTCCTGCAGCGCGCCGTCGATCTCGATCTCGGAGAAGTCGAAGACCTGACGACGCGGACGGCGATGCTGCGAACGCTCGGACAGACACAGGTGGACATCGGCTGGGCGCCCGCCGGGCGGCAACGCGCGCCGGCGGCGGAAGGAGTCCCGGCCGGCCTGGATCCGGATCTTCAGACGATTGTCACACTGCGATCGCGCGATCGCGACGAAGTGACCAGGCTGCTGCGCAGCGACGAAGGGATCTCACGATCGCTCGTGCCGCACGTGGTGCCGCTGCTCGCCTGGAACCCGGTCGCCGAGGCGGCGGTGTTTGCGTTGCGCAAGGTCGCCGAGGAACATGTCGGCGAACTGGTCGATGCGCTGCTCGATCCGAACCAGGATTTCGCGGTCCGGCGGAGGCTGGCGCGCGTGTTCGCGGTCTGCGTGTCGCAGCGCGCGGCCGACGGTCTGGTGCTCGGGCTCGACGATTTGCGATTCGAGGTGCGCTTTCAATGCGCGCGATCGCTTGCGGCCATTGTCGAGAAGAATCTCACCATTCGAATCGACAAGGAACGGATCTTCGCATTCGTGCTGCGGGAAGTGGCCGTCGGCCGGCCGGTCTGGGAAAGCCGGCGGCTGCTCGACGCGCTCGATACGGGAGAAACGGTGTCGTTCGTCGACGACTTCGTGCGGGACCGGGCGAACCAGAGCCTGGCGCATGTCTTCACGCTGCTGTCGCTGGTCCTGCCCCGGGAGCCGCTGCAGATTGCGTTCCGCGGCCTGCACACCCAGGATCAGAACCTGCGTGGCACGGCGCTGGAGTATCTGGAGGGCATCTTACCGCCGGCGATTCGCGATCGCCTCTGGCCGTTTCTCGAAGATCGCCGCCCAGCCGATCGGCCCGGGCGGGCACGCGACGAAATTCTCGCGGATCTGCTGCGTTCGAACAAGTCGATCGTGATGAACCTCGAAGAGCTGAAGCGCCAGGCACGTCCGGAGCGACCGGACGCACAGGAGCCTGCAAATGAGCCGCTCGCGCCGGTGGATTTCGGGGCCTAGCGGGAGGACCAGGAGCGTGTCCGACTGACTGACGTCGCCTTGGAACGCAAAGGCCCAGCCTTCGCTCGATGGGACTTGAGCGAGCTCCGGCCTGGCAAGCGCGAAGGCCGCAAAGAAATGCTGTCTTACCTGTGCGTCCTTTGCGACCTCTGCGTTGATCGTCGTGACTAGCGGAACCTGAGGGACCTATGGAAAACGATCGACCAATGAAAAGCGACCGACCCCGGAAAATGGTCGAGCCGCGCCTGCCGACACCGATCGGCAGCACGCAGGGCACCGGCATGACGCCGCTGCCCGACGACCTCGTCGCCGCGCAATGCGTGCGCATGGCGCTGATGTATGCCGTGGGTGCCGGGTTATGGACCATGGGGCTGGTGATGGGCAGCCTGGTGCTCCCGGATGCCAATCAATTCGGTCCGTACGCGGCGCAAATCAAGACCGTCGGCATTGCCACGTGCCTGCTCATGCTGGGATATACGCGATTCAGCCCGTGCGGGCATCCCAGAAAAATCAACGTCGGCCTGACGTTCCTGGTCGTGAATGCGTTCCTGATTGCGCTGCTGAACAGTTGGACCGAGCAGCCGCTCACCTTTCGCCCGTTGTCGTGGATTGCCATCGTGATCGTCGTCTACGCGATGATCGCGCCGTCGACGCCGCGCAAGATGCTTGTCGCGTCGATGATTGCTGCGACGATGGATCCGCTGGGCGTCTGGCTGGCGCATCGGCGCGGTTTGCCGGTGCCGTCGGCGGCGATGACCTTTGCGATGTTCTATCCGAACTACGCCTGCGCGATCATTTCGATCCTGCCGTCTCACGTCCTGCACCGGCTGGGCCGGCAAATCCGTACGGCGCGTGAGATGGGCAGTTATCAGCTGGTGGAGCTGCTCGGTCATGGCGGCATGGGCGAGGTCTGGCGGGCGCGCCATCGCCTGCTCGCCCGCGACGCCGCCATCAAGCTGGTGCGGCCCGAAGTCCTCGGCGCCGGCAGCCAGGCTGAAACGCGCACCATCCTGCGCAGGTTCGAACGTGAGGCGCAGGCGACGGCGGCGCTGAATTCGCCGCATACGATCAACCTGTTCGATTTCGGCATGACCGGCGAAGGGACGTTCTACTATGTGATGGAGCTGCTGGCCGGCCGCGATCTCGAGTCGCTCATTCGCGAGTTCGGTCCGCTGCCGGCCGGGCGGGTGATCTACCTGTTGCGGCAGGCGTGTCATTCGCTCGCGGACGCGCACGCCCGCGGCTTCGTTCACCGCGACATCAAGCCGGCAAACATTTATGTGTGCCGCATGGGCCTGGAATACGACTTCGTGAAAGTGCTCGACTTCGGACTGGTCAAAGTGAGAGATCATCGCGAAGCGGGCCAGACGTTGTTGACCGCCGATCATGGCACGACCGGCACGCCGGCCTACATGGCGCCCGAGATCATCCTCGGCGAAACCGATGTCGATCGTCGCGCCGACGTGTATGCGCTCGGCTGCGTCGCGTATTACATGCTCACCGGGCAGCTCGTGTTCGAAGCCGACACGCCGATGAAGATGCTGGTGCAACACGTCCAGAGCCAGCCGGTTCCGCCGTCACAGCGGACGGAGCTGAAGATTCCGCGCGAGCTCGATCAACTCGTCATGTCCTGTCTCGAGAAAGACCCGAAGAACCGTCCTCACGACGCCGGGGAGCTGTTCACGCTCGCGTGCCGGTGTCGCATGGGCGACGAATGGGAGACGACCCAGGCCAGGGAATGGTGGGAACAGCATCTGCCTGAATTCACCGGCGCACTGACCATTCCGGGCTCGACGCCGGACGTTCCGGCGGCGGGCATGCTCGCGATCAGCTGAAAGGGAATGCACCGATGGCTGAGGCCGCTCAACCGGCGCCGGACGGCGCGAAGACGCCGCTCGAACGCCTGCTCTCGATCTTCACCGACGTGCGCGCCGGTGAAGGCCCGACTGCTCTGCTGATGCTGATGAACATCTTCGCGCTCTTGATCTGTTATTCGATCATCAAGATCGTGCGCGAACCGTTGATCCTGCTCGGCGGCGGCGCCGAGATGAGGTCGTACACCGCGGCCGGGCAGGCGCTGGTGCTGATGGGATTCGTTCCCGTGTACAGCTGGTTTGCGTCGCGCGTCGATCGGGTGAAGCTGGTCATCGGCGTTTCGCTCTTCTTCATCCTGAACATCGAATTGTTCGCGCTCGCGGTGGCGGCGCGCGTGCCGTACGTCGGTGTGGCGTTTTTCATCTGGGTCGGCATCTTCAACATGTCGCTCGTCGCCCAGTTCTGGTCCTATGCGAACGACATTTACACCAAAGAGGCGGGCGACCGCCTGTTTCCGATCATCGTGGTCGGCATGACGGCGGGCGCTCCGCTCGGCTCGTTTATCACGGGGCGCTGGTTCGCCGCCGGCGTGACGCCGCAGCTGATCCTCCAGGCCTCCGCCGGATTACTGGTCGTGAGCCTTCTGCTCTATGCGGTGATCAACGCGAGGGAAACGCGCCGGACACGGGCGCCCGAAGAAGCGCTCGCGCCGGGCGGCGGATTCAGCCTGGTTTTCCGCAGCGACTACCTGCGCCTGATCGCTCTTCTCGTCGTGTTGCTCAACGTCGTCAACACCACCGGCGAGTATTTGATCGCACGCCTCCTGACGAGCCACGCCAGCGCGCTGGCCGCGGCCGATCCAACGTTCAACCGGCAGGCGTATATCGGGGCGTTCAGCGCCGGCTATCAATTCTGGGTGAATGTGACGGCGCTCGGGCTGCAGGCGTTCGTCGCCTCCCGCCTTGTCAAGTACACCGGTCTGCGCGGCGTGCTGCTGGCCCTGCCGCTGATTGCGCTCGGCGGATACTCGATTATCGCAGCGGGCGTCGGGTTCGCCGTCGTGCGCTGGATCAAGACCGCCGAGAACGCGACCGACTACTCGATCATGAACACGGCGCGTCAGCTCTTCTGGCTGCCGACGTCTCGAGAGGAGAAGTACAAGGCGAAACAGGCCATCGATACGTTTTTCGTTCGTACCGGCGATCTGCTGTCGGCAGCCGTCGTGTACGTGGGCACCACCGCCTTGCGGATGGGCGTGGGCGGGTTTGCCGCCGTCAATGTGGCGTTGACCGTCGTGTGGATTGCGATTGCGCTGCTGATCCTCAGGCGGCACCGGTCGCTGGCGCGGCTCACGCCCGCCACTGCCGCAGCATGATGCGTGCACGCCGACGCATGGTCTCTCGAATAATCCTGGCGGCTGCGATCGTGATGGTGGCGGCCATCGGCCCCGTCTTCGCGCAGGAACCCGAGACGAGGGAGGAGGCGCTGCGGCGCGAGCGTGAAGCCAAATTGGGACCGCATTCGTGTCGCTGAAGATTCGCAGCATCGACGCGGGTCGGCCGGAGTGGGCCTCATCGGTGACGGTCCATTTCAGACGTTCGGCCGACGGCAGGCGGCTCGTGGGGTTGTCTCGCCGGCAGACGGTTGAAAAATAAGCACCTGACTCGAACGCTTCTCCTCGCCCCGCTGGCAGCGGCGACGATCTTCGCGCAGACCGCGCCCCTTCCCAACAGACCGGATTCGGTCAAGTTTGCTGCCATCGGCGACAACGGCACCGGCGATCGGCCGCAGTACGAGATCGCGCAACAGATGACGGACGCGCACCGGACCTTTCCGTTCGATCTCGTGATCATGCTGGGCGACAACATGTACGGGGGCCAGCGGCCGGGCGATTTCGTGAAGAAGTTCGAGCAGCCGTACGCGGCGCTTCTTTCGGCAGGCGTGAGATTCCAGGCTTCACTCGGCAACCACGACCGGCCAGAGAACGTCTCGTACAAACCATTCAACATGAAATGCCAGCAGGAACGTCCGGTTCTTCGCCCTCGACAGTACGCAACTGGATCCGAAGCAGCTGGCCTGGATCGACGCGTCGCTGCGCGACGCGCGCGAGGATTGGAAGATCTGCTATTTCCATCATCCGCTCTACTCGAATGCCCGCCGCCACGGGTCTTCGGTCGATCTGCGTGTGTTGCTGGAGCCAATCTTCATCAAGTACGGGGTCAATGTCGTCATCACCGGTCACGACCATGTCTACGAGCGGCTGACCCCGCAGAAGGGCATCTACTACTTCGTCGCGGGTTCGGCCGGACAGCTGAGGAAGGGCAACATCAGACGATCGGATGCGACCGCCGCGTTCTTTGATCAGGACCAGAGTTTCATGCTCGTTGAGATCGCGGGAAGCGATTTCCACTTCCAGGTCATCTCGCGCACCGGCAAGACGGTCGATTCAGGAGTGCTCTACCGGCAGCGTCAACCGCGCGAGACCGGACGGACGTTGGACGGTGACGCCAGCGACTGGGCCGACACAGTGAGCCACTGACCGTGGACCGCAGCCGAGAACACGTATGAAAGACCAGCGGCGGCGATCGTCTCTGCCACGGCTTTCGTGGTTCGCCGTCGAGCACCTGCTGCTGCTGCCCCTGGGCGCGCTGATTGCCATGGTGTGGGTCAATGCAGTTCCAGAGAGCTACTACCGCTTCACCTATGCCGTCTCCTTTACGGTCAACGACGTCGGCATGGTGTTCTTCTTCGCGCTCATCACCAAAGAAGTCGTCGAAGCGACGGTGCCGGGCGGGGTGCTCCATCCCTGGCGGCGCGCGCTGCTGCCGGTCATTGCGGCGATCGGCGCGACCGCGCTGCCTGCACTGATTCACAAGCAGATCGTCGTTGCGCTCGACGAGCCGATGCTGGCCGGCGGCTGGCCGGTTTCCCTGGCAACGGACCTCGCCGTGAGCTATTTCGTGGCCCGGATCATTTTCCGGAAACATCCTGTGATTCCGTTCGTGCTCCTGCTCGGGATTGCGTGCGACGCGATCGGGTTCCTGGCGCTCGCGCTGTTCAATCCGGAAAGCGATCTTCATCTCGCCACTGGCGCGCTGATCGTGGCGGTTGCGGTTGGCATGGCCGCTGCGCTGCGGCGAACGCGGGTGAAGAGCTTCTGGCCATACCTGATCGGTGCGGGTAGTGCCTCATGGTATGGGTTCTTCTGGAGTGGGCTGCATCCAGCTCTCGCGCTCGTTCCCATCGTGCCGTTCCTGCCTCACGCGGCGCGCGATCCAGGGTTTTTCGTCGATGCACGCCCTGAGGCCAGAGATACCTTGAGTCAGTTCGAGATCTGGTGGAGATATCCTGCGCAGGTGGCACTTTTCGTTTTCGGGCTCGTGAACGCGGGTGTGCCCATCGGCGCCCTCGAGCTGGGCACCTTGGGATTGCCGATTGCCGTCCTTGCGGGCAGGCCGCTTGGCGTTCTGGCCGGGGCCGGCATTGCCAGGGTGGGCGGCCTGCACTTTCCCCACCGCGTCGGCTGGCGGGACGTGTTAGTGGGAGGGCTTACGGCCGCGATGGGATTCACTGTCGGACTGTTCTTTTGTACCGCGCTGTTGCCTCCGGGTCAGCTGCGATCGGAAACGAGCATGGGCGTGCTTCTGAGCCTGGCGGGAGCGCCATTGGCGCTTCTGTTTGCAAAAATCCTCCACGTGGGCAGGTTCTCAGAACACTAACGACGGCACGG
Source organism: Acidobacteriota bacterium (assembly GCA_003222455.1). Taxonomy (GTDB): domain Bacteria; phylum Acidobacteriota; class Vicinamibacteria; order Vicinamibacterales; family CAVVIG01; genus QHWF01. The sequence goes on along the minus strand of QHWF01000155.1, from coordinate 717 downwards.
CGCGAGCCGACGTGCAGGGTCTTGTCGGCCTCTTGATCGCTGACGGCTTTCAGCGACATCAGGATAATCAGCAGCATCACTGGACACGAAGACACCGAGACACCGAGACACCGAGACACCGAGACACCGAGACACGAAGAAGAGAAGCCAGCTGTCCGCTCCGATGCCGATGCCGCAATTTCGCAAATCAACAAAAGTTTCGCCCGATCCACGTACCGTTGCAGCACTCGTCGTGGCACTCACGTGCGGATGGCGATGTGCGACGGCACTTGGCAGTGACGGTGTCGCTTTCCAGACATCCCGTGCCAGTCCTCAACGTGCCGGCGACTCGGGACGTGTTGTTGCCACGATCACGGCGCTCGAGGGAACAGTGCGCATTCCCGGCGTCGACGTGGAGCTGCTTGCGCTCGATGGCAATGTGGTTCTCGCCAGGACGCTGACTGACGGAGCGGGGCAGGCGGCCTTTCCAGACGTTCCGGTCGGGCGCTACGTCGTCAAGGCCACACGGCCGGGGTTCGTCCCGACCGACTCGGCGCCGTTCGACGTTCGCGCCGGCGAGACCGCTCAGGTCCTCGCCGATATCCGCTTGACGTTCGTTGCGCCCAGCGTCGAGGTGCGGGCGCCGACGTCGCCAACGCAAAGCGTGCAGCCAGTCTCGGCCAGTGACATGCTCGCCGGCTCGGTCCTCGATATTGCGCCGCTCGAAGGCGACGACTT
>QHWF01000154.1 GCA_003222455.1 Acidobacteriota bacterium | reverse complement strand
TCGCAATCACCTGCGCCGGCTCGAGGCAATCGCCGCTGCCGAATACCGGAATCGTGAGATCGTCTGCAATGCGGGCGACGAGATCCCAATCGGCGAATCCGCTGTAGCTCTGCGCCGCAGTCCGCCCGTGAACGGCTATCGCCGCCGCTCCCGCATCCTCGATCATTCTCGCCAGCGCCGGCGCGTTCCGGTTGCTGTCGTCCCAGCCGGCTCGCATCTTGACCGTGACCGGGATGCTGACGGCCTTCACCATCCCGCCAATCACCGTCGCCGCGTGCCGCGGCTCACGCATGAGGCTGCATCCGGCATTGTGCTTGGCGATCTTCGGGACCGGACACCCCATGTTCACGTCGACGATGTCCGCGCCCATGCCTTCGACCATCTGCGCCGCCGCCGCCATCTTCTCGGGATCGCCGCCGAAGATCTGAATCGAGATCGGCCGCTCTTCTTCCGTGTACTCGGCGTACTCGAGCGTGCGGTCGATGCCGCGCACCAGCCCTTCCGCACTGACCATCTCGGTAACCACAAGGCCGCAGCCGCCATGGCGTTTCACCAGACGCCGGAACGCGGTATCGGTCATCCCGGCCATTGGGGCAATGGCGAATGGCGATGGAAGATCGACGTGACCTATGCGCATAATGAATCTGAATGCGTCGTGCGTGGCTCTGGTTTCCGCCGCTGCTCTACATGTCGGTAATCTTCTACTTGTCGTCGCAATCCGCGCCGCTGCCGGGCCTCACGGCTCACGTGTGGGACAAGGCGCTCCATTTCATCGAGTACGGCACCTTGTGCATCCTGTTCTGCCGTGCGCTGCACGGCGAGGGCTTTGCGGCGCTGCGGCTGGCGCTCGTAGCGGTCGTGCTCACGAGTGCCTATGGCGCCACCGACGAAGTGCACCAGAGCTTCGTACCCGAACGGAATGCCGGCGCCGACGACTGGCTCGCCGACACGACTGGCGGGGCCGCCGCCGCAACGCTGTTCAGTACGGCTTTACGTCTGCGGCGTCCACTTCGACGCTCACTGCCTGACCGATCAGATCGACCGACAGCACCAACCGGGCGCGCTGCGCATCTTTCCGCACCAGCCGACCGATCACGCCGCGCAGCGGACCGTGAATGACTTCCACCATCGAGCCCTCGCGAATCATCGGACACGGGTCGAATTGCAGCTCGCTGCCGACGAGCAGGCGGATGCTGTCGAGCTCGAAGTCCGGAATCGACGCCGGTTTCCCCTCGAACGACACGATGTTGACGACGCCCGTGCATTTCAGGATGGGCAACGTGTCGGCGGGATTGAACCGCGCGAAGCAGTAGCCGGGAAACAGCGGCCAGTCGATCTTCTTCTTGCGATCCTTCCAGCGGCTCCACCTGGTGATGGTCGGCAGGAACGCCTCGAAGTGTTTCTGCTCCAGTTGCTCGCGCACCACCTGTTCGTGACGCGAACGGACCCAGACGGCGAACCACTGCTGCTCCGGCGTCGGGCCGCGCATCACAGGAGCTGGACCGGACGCGCGATCTGCTGCTTCAGCCCCTCCTCGAATGCGCGCTGGACGTCCAGATTCTTCCACTCGATGATGGCCTGGTTGCGGAGCTTCTCGAGGTATTTCTGGAACTCACCCTTGCGCTTGTCCGTGAACACGCGATCGCCGATCTGTTCGCGCGCCTGCTCGAACGGCATGACCTCGATCGGCGTGGAGGTTTCGAGCTTGAACAGCTGAAACCCGCGCGACGTGCGAATAACCTCGGAGACCGCACCTGGCTGCAGGGTTTCGACGAGTTTGCGAAGATCCGGCGACAAATCGTCGAGACTGATCGGCCCGATGAGGCCGGCGTTCGCCTTGGACGGTGCATCCGAGGCTTCACTCGCGACCTTGTCGAATGGTTCCCCACCGGTCGTGACGCGCGTTCGCAACTGGTCGGCCCTCTGCTTCGCGGCTTCGTCGGCCGCCACGTTGACACCTCTCGCGTCGGCAGGAAGGGCCACGAGAATCTCGCGCAACGTGACCGTCGGAAGCTTTGTGAACTCGTTCCGGTGTGAGTCGTAATAGGCGCGGGCCTCCTCTTCGCTGATGCCGATCTTGCCGAACACCTCGTTCTGCTGCACGCGCTGCACGATCATCGACCGCTCCAGGCTCCGCCGCAAATCGGTCATCGTCATGTTCTCGGCCTTGAGCGCGTTCTGGAACTGTTCCTCCGTTTCGATCTTGTTCTCTTTCTTGATGTTATCGACCACGTTCTTGAATTGTTCCTCGCTCAGTTTGTACCCGAGCTCTCTGCCGCGCTGAACGATGAGCATTTCGTCGACCGCGTCCACCATGATCTGCGGCGTGATTTCATCCAGCGCTTTCCGGAGCTGCTGGTTGTCGGGATCGGTCTTCAGGTCGAACTGCTGCCCTTTCTGGCGGAGGGCAGCCACCTGGCGCTGTTCCAACTCGGTCTTCGTGAAGATCTCGCCATTTACTTTGACGAGGATCTGCTCGAGGATTTCGGCACGGGCGCCAGCCACGACGAGAGTCACCGACAGGAATATGAAGCACAGCTGTTTGAGCATAAATATTGAGAACAGATGATTTTATCGCTGATCGAGCAGATCGCTCAACAAACCGCCGACCCGCTCGAACACCCCACCTGGCGCGCGCGGATCCTCCTTGGCAGGCCGCAGGATCGCTTCCTTGGAAAACCCGGGTGTGACGTCGCCGCTCCGGGCACGGGCGGTCCACCACGACGGCGGCGGCACGTTGCGCCCGCCGGCCCGTTTCGATTTGACGGCCGGCCGGTCCGGCCCCGGCCGGCGGTCTTCCAGGCTCGGCATTCTGCTGTCGCCGCCGTCCAGTGTGAGACGCAGACCGGCAGGCGGGACGAGCGTGAGGTCGGAACGCTGCCGCACCAGGTTCACGAGCCGCACGGGATCGACCTTCGCCTGCGGTCTGAACTTTAAGACGACGAGACGGCCTTCGCGGTCGATGGTGTCGATGCCGAGTCGATCGGCCATTACCCGGATCCGGCCGTAGTCGGCGAGGTTGAGCACCGACGCGGGCGGCGGACCATAGCGATCGGACGCCTCCTCGATCACGCGATCGATCTCATCGTCGTCGCGGGCGGCCGCGACTCGTCGATAGAGCATCAGCCGCTGGTTCATGTCGGGGACGTACGCGTCTTCAATGCGGAGGTCGACGCGGAGGTTGACCGTCGAGCGCAACTCTTCCTCGAGGTCTTCGCCCTTCAGCTCGCGCACGGTCTGCTCGAGCAGCTTCATGTACATCTCGAAGCCCAGGGTCTCGATGTGGCCGCTCTGCTCGCCGCCGAGCAGGTTGCCGGCGCCGCGGATTTCCAGGTCGAGCGCGGCGACGCGGAATCCGCTTCCCAGATCGCTGAACTCTTTGATCGCGGCCAGCCGCTTCTTGGCGATGGGCGACAGGTTGTCGTCCGGCGGAATCAGCAGGTACGCATACGCAGGCCGATCGGACCGGCCGACACGGCCGCGAAGCTGGTACAGCTGCGACAGCCCGTAGCGGTCGGCGCGGTTGATGATGATGGTGTTCGCGTTCGGAATGTCGAGCCCGTTCTCGACGATGGTCGTCGCCAGGAGCACGTCGAACTTGCGGGCGACGAAGTCGAGCATGGCACGCTCCAGCGGTTCCTCGTCCATCTGCCCGTGGGCAATCACCACGCGGGCCTCGGGCACGAGCCGCTGGACCAGATCGGCAATGGAGAAAATCGACTCGACGCGGTTGTGGACGAAGTACACCTGGCCGCCGCGGCCAAGCTCGTTGCGGATGGCGCGGCTGATCACCTGCTGATCGAACTTGACGACGTTGGTCTGAATCGAAAGGCGATCCTTGGGCGGGGTCTCGATGATCGACATATCGCGAATGCCGATGAGCGACATGTTCAGGGTCCGCGGGATGGGCGTCGCGCTCATCGTGAGCACGTCGACCTTCTTCTTCATCTGTTTGATTCTTTCCTTGTGCGTGACCCCGAACCGCTGTTCCTCGTCGACGACGAGCAGCCCGAGGTCCCGGAACTGCACGTCCTTCGACAACAGGCGGTGCGTGCCGACGATGGTGTCGACTTTCCCGGTCGCGAGGTCGGCGAGTGATTCCTTCTGTTCCGCCTTCGATCGGAAGCGGCTCACCATGTCGATGCGGACGGGAAACCCGGCGAAGCGCTCCTTCAACGTTTTCTCGTGCTGAAACGCCAGTACGGTCGTGGGCGCGAGCACCGCCACCTGCTTGCCGTCCATGACGGCCTTGAATGAGGCGCGCATGGCGACTTCCGTCTTGCCGTAGCCGACGTCGCCGCACAGCAGGCGGTCCATCGGCGTCGCGGCTTCCATGTCGCGCTTGATATCGGCAATGGCGGTTTTCTGATCCGGCGTCAGCTCGTATTCGAACGCGTCCTCGAACTCCTGCTGCCAGTGCGAATCGCGGCTGAATGCGTGGCCGGGAACGGCCCGGCGCGCGGCATAGAGCTTCAGCAGCTCCTCGGCCATGTCGCGCATGGCCTTCTTCACCCGCGTCTTCGCGCGCTCCCACGACGTGCCGCCGAGTCGATCGACGGGCGGCTTCGTCGCGCCGGTGTACTTCTGGACGAGATCGAGCCGCTCGACGGGAACGAACAGCTTGTCCTCGCCCGCGTAGCGAAGCTCGAGGAACTCCTGCACGTTGTCGGCGACGCCGATCTGCTTCAAGCCGACGAACACGCCGATGCCGTGATCGACGTGCACGACGAAATCACCGACCTTCAGATCGCGCAGGTCGGACAGAAACGCCAGGCTCGCCGATCGCCGGCGTTCCGGCGCCCGGCGGTCTTCCTCGAAGACGTCGGTTTCGGCATAGATCTGCAGGCCCGCGTCGGGCAGACGGAATCCGCGCGACAACCGGCCGACCGCCACCAGGACGGCCGCGTAGCGCGCGTCTTCGGCGCGTTCCACCGGCACGGCGAAGACGTCGTACTCCTTCAGCACCTCGATGGTTCGTTCGGCACGCCCGGCCGTGGCGGCGACGAACAACGTCGTGTCGCCGGCCTCACGAAGCCGCTTGATATCGGCGACCCAGTCCACGACGCGGCCGCGCATTTCGACCGCCGGCTGGCAGCGGACGCCATGAGCGGGAAGCGCCTCGAGCCGGGCCACAGGGGGCGGTGTACCGGATTCGGGCCGCGCGACCCCGTTTTCGAATTCGGGCACGGGGGCATCGTCATCGAGGCCGAGATGCGCCAGCCGCGTGGCCTGGGCGAGACGTTGGACGACGACATCCCAGTCGACGAACAGCTCGCGAGGGGAGGGGGCGTCGGTCATGACCGGGCGGTGCCTCGCGGCGATCCGCCTGCGCGCTTTCAGGTCGGCGCGTTCGACGACCAGGTCCGCCTCATCGCCGGCGCCGAGCTCTTCCCACTCCTCGGGCGTCACGGCGCTGTCACCATCGCCGTCGGCCACCGCGCCCGTCGCCTGCGCGTAGCTTCGCTGGACCTGGTCGAGGAGCTTGATCGCCTGCGCCTCGACCTCGTCGTGCTCCGACACGATGATGCGGCTCGACTTCGCGCGCGCGAAGTAATCGAAGACCGTCGCGCGCCGGTCGTCGTTGAGCACGTCGCGCAACGGCACGATCGCCATCTGATCGATGGCCGCGATCGACCGCTGCGTGGACGGGTCGTAGGTGCGGAGCGATTCGATGGTGTCGCCGATGAATTCCAGCCGCACCGGAAGCGTCTCGCCCGCCGGAAAGATGTCGACAATGCCGCCGCGGACAGCGAACTCGCCCTGCTGGTCTGCCGGATCCTCACGGGTGAAGCCGGCGTCGACGAGCAGTTCCGCGAGATCGGTCGGTGCAATGTCCTGCCCGGTCTTCAGCTCGAGCGAGGCCGCGGCCAGCCGCTCGGGAGCGGCGACGCGCGGCAACAATCCGGCGGCGGACGCCACGACGACCCGCGCGGTCCGCTGGGCGAGGGCGTGCAGGGCGCGCGCACGCGCCGCCGTGACGCCGACGTGCGGCGCAAGGCCCCGGTACGGATCGACTTCATGCGACGGGAACGCCAGGACGGCGTGCTGCGCGGCGGTTCCTGACAGGCCCTCGAGCGCCGCGAGAAAGAAGGCGACGTCCCCCACCGCCTGTTCGAGATCGCCGTCGCCGGGCACGACGAACAGCACCGCCTCGTGCGGCCGCGCCTGCGCCGCGGCGGCGACGTAGAGGGCCGTCGCCGAGGCCGTCAGTCCCGACACCACGCGCGCAGGAACGTCCATGCCGCTGCGAGCGACAGCAGTCTTCAACAGGGCGCGGAGGTTCAGCGAGGTGGCGGTGGACATGTTTTAACGAAGCTCCGCCTCAAACCGACGCGTGCCGCGTTTGAGGCGGATCTTCGTTATAGATCCGCGGCCGCGGCTAAGCTGTGGTTGCACGGTGAATTCGACATCTTCTTACACCTTCAGGCCGTGCAAGCACGGCTAGCGACGACCAATTCGGAATGTGGAATTCGGAATTCGGAATTCGCGAACTTCAGGCCCCGGTTCCGATGCTCAATTCTGAATTTCTGAACTGTCTTTCGCGTGCCCCGCGGTGGGATGGTCATCAGGCTGCCCCGAAGTGACTTTCCGAATTATGGCACTCGTCGAACGGCCCGGCTCGAGCGGCACACGAACCACCCGGCCGCCCCGCTGTTCGACGAGATCGCGCCCGACGATCGCATCTTCTGCCCAGTCGGCGCCTTTGACCAGCACATCCGGCTGGAGCGCCTTGATCAGATCGTATGGCGTCTCCTCGTCGAAGACGACGACTGCGTCGATGCACGTTAACGCTTCGAGAATCTCGGCACGCTCCGTTTGCGGCGTGATGGGGCGGCCCCGACCCTTGTTCGCGCGGACGGATCGATCCGAGTTCAAGCCGACGATCAGGACATCGCCGAGGGATCGTGCGTGCTGGAGATAGTGGACGTGGCCGGCGTGCAGCAGATCGAAGACGCCGTTGGTGAACACGATGCGCCGGCCCGCTGCACGCGAGCGGTCGACGAGAGCGACCGCCAGATCGAGTGTCATCGTAATTCCGTCAGCACAACTCGGTACTAGAGCGTTCTTAATTAAGGCTTCTCGCTTGAAACGAGAGGCCGCGGCGATGTTGAAACAGGACTGGCGGGCTATTTTCCACGGAGAACCGGCGCCAGACCTCTGGGTGTGAGTGTAAGTCGATCTCTGTTCATGTCCATGGCGTAACATGACTGCACTCTCAAGGCATGCACGAATCATCAAACACCGATGTCGTGGCGCCCTATCCGTCGCCTCAATGACGGCTCGAGGCGATCAACCTGTGCGTGCAGTTCGTCGAATGACGTGCTGAACGGACTGCGGCCGCCGACGCAGAGCCGATAAGCGAAAAGACCCGCGCCACCCACAAGATGGCAGGACGCTTGCCATGGGGAGCCAATTGGCGCATAATAGTTGGCCAGATGGCTGCGACAACATCCAGGAGCATGCGAACCCGAACATCCAAGGGAACCGTAAGGCCTTCTGCAGCAAAGTCGAAGGGCTCCGGGTGGGAGCGGTTCCGCACCTTCCTCGCAACCGGCGGCCCGGGTGCGAACAGCTACGTGGTGTTGCTCGGCCTCGACACGTTCGACTCGCGGCAACTGCTTCGATCGGTCGAGCAGGGGCTCCCTTACCGCGTTTTCGAACGCCTGGTCGCCAACACATCACTCCCGAGTGACGCTGCCCTGGTCCTCGTGAACATTCCGCGGCGAACCCTCACGCGTCGAAAGCGCGAGGGACGATTTCACCAGGACGAATCAGACCGCCTGGTGAGAGCCTCCCGCGTTTTCGCGCGCGCACTCAGTCTGTTCGAGGGGAATCGCGACGCGGCGAAGCACTGGCTGTCCGCCCCGCAAAAGGCGGTGGGAGGCGAGGTCCCGTTGGCGCTTGCGCGTACGGAAGTAGGCGCTCTTGAAGTCGAGCGCCTGATCGGCCGGCTCGAGCACGGCGTGTTTACGTAGTTGCTCACGGCGTGGCGCATCGTCAAGAAGCGGTACGCAGCCGGCGCATTCGACGGCGAAGGCGCCCGCCTCTTTGGTGGTCGATGGAACTCGCCAGGAGTGGCCATCGTGTACGTGGCGAGCACGCGTTCTTTGGCAGTGCTCGAGATGGCCGTGCACCTCGATCGCTCAACGCTGTTGGCATCCTTCGTTTTAATACCGTGTGAGTTCGACGACCGCCTCGTAACCGCCGTTGACCGGAAGGCCTTGCCGGCGCAATGGCGGCTCGAGCCGCCTCTTCCGGCACTCGCAGCAATCGGTGATGCGTGGGTGAAACAGGCGCAGTCTGCTGTGTTGGCGGTTCCGAGTGCAATCATCGAAGAAGAAACAAACTTTCTGCTGAATCCCGCACATCCGGACTTCCTGAAGATCAGAATCGGCCATCCGCAGACCTTCGAGTTCGACCAGCGG
>QHWF01000925.1 GCA_003222455.1 Acidobacteriota bacterium | reverse complement strand
CGGACCTAGGAGCGTGTCCGACTAAGTGACGCCGCCCTGGAACGCAAAGGCCGCGAAGGCCGCCAAGAAGATACTCTGTTTCTTTGCGTCCATTGCGGCCTCTGCGTTCAATCGTGATGTTCGCCCGCTAAGTTCTAGGACAGCAACACTGCACATATGCGACTGCGCCTCGCCCCCGGGAAAGCCGCACTGACCGCGCTTGCGGCAGCGACGGCGGGTGTGCTCGTCGTGCTGATCGGAGGCGCGTCGGTCGCCCATGCCGCGGGGCTGGCATCGGCGTGCACGATGGCCCTGCTCGCGGCGGGAGGCGTCGATTACGTCGTCACTCGCCGCTCCTGGCAGAGTGCATCACCACGGATGTCCCGGCAATTGCCCGCTGCGCTCGCCATCGGCGTGAAAAGCACGGTGACGCTGACAATCGACGTCGGTGGCGCATCGGCGTGGCGAAGCGAGCTCTACGATCATGCCGACGCCAGTCTGTTGACCGAGGGACTGCCGGCCACGGTGATCTTGAAGGGCGGCAAGCGCGTCACCCTCAGGTACACGGTGACGCCGACGCGCCGTGGCGATGTCGGCTTTGCACCGGCCGACATCCTGATTCGTTCGCGGCTCGGCCTCTGGCAGTTGCTCGAGCGGATCGGCGCCGGCGAGTCGCGCCGTGTCTACCCCGACTTCGCGCAGATCGCACGCTACGCCTGGCTTGCCGGCGATCGCCGGCTGGCCGAAATCGGCATCAAGACCTATCAGCAGCGCGGCGAAGGCACGGACTTCAAACAGCTTTCGGACTATCGCATCGGCGATTCCGTGCGGCACATCGACTGGAAAGCGACGCTGCGGTTCGAAAAGCCGATCATCCGGGAGTTCCAGGACGAGCGCGATCAATCGGTCCTGCTCCTCGTCGACTGCGGACGCCGCATGCGCGCGGACGACCGCCAGGAAGGCGTGGGCACCGCACATTTCGATCATGTGCTGAACGCGCTCATGCTGCTCACGTACGTCGCGCTCAGGCATGGCGACGCGGTGGGCGCGATGACATTCGGGACGTCCGCCGGTGAGGCACGCTCGTTCGCGCCGCGCAAGGGGGCGGGTGCGCTCAAGGCGCTGATGGGCGAGCTGTACGCGGTGCAGCCGACGGCCACGCACTCGGACTACATCGCCGCCGCGAGGAACCTGCTCCTCAGGCAGCGCAAGCGCGCGCTCGTCATCGTGATCACGAATTTCCGCGATGAGGACAGCGGTGAGATCGGCCAGGCCCTGCGGCTGCTGCGGACGCGGCATCTCGTGATGCTCGCGAGCCTGCGCGAGCGCATCGTGGGCGAGCTGATGTCACAGCCCATCGTCTCGGGCGATGCCGCCATCGAAATCGCCAGCGCGCACCTGTACGACCAGGCGCGCCGGGAGGCGTTCAACCGCCTCGCGGCCCACGATGCGCTGATGGTGGATGCCGAGCCGGAGCGGCTCGGGATCGAGCTGGTCAACCGCTATCACGCGGTGAAACGCACCGGTCTCATTTAGCAGCCCGTGGTGAAACTCCAGCTGCATTCGGCCGGCGCTGCATCCCGTCTGGCTGCGTTGCTCCTCGTTCAAATACTCCCGGTATTCTCGCTCGTCGCGCCTTGCCAGCAGCTCACGCAATGCCGTCGCGCTGCACCACGTCAGAAACTGGCTCGATTCGTCAGGTGCGCGCGCGACCTCCGTTGGGCTCTCAGCATTAGCCGTGGCGGGGCCTGTCCGCGAACAGCCCCGTCCGAGCCACCCCACCGCGCAAAGTCCGCCCGGCGGGGCCCCGGGGTGCTCGGCGAAAAGCGCTTGTCACGGCTGACGCCTCCGCGCCCGGCGGGGCGGGGCCCCCAACGCGGCAGCCGCGTTGGGGTGCCGAGGCGGCCCCGTTCGCGGCCACCCGCGAGAGGCTAATGTGACTGGTTTGCCGCATCTGGTCGGCCCGTTCACGCATTCCAAATTCTGAATTCCTCATTCCGAATTCGGTTACTGCGAGTGCCCGCGCGCGGCGATCGGCCACACCGCTTCGACGCGATCCTTCCGAATCGCATACAGCTGATCGTATTCGTTGACCGCCGGATCGCAGTGCGGCACGATCAGCTCCAGCTTGTCGCCGACCTTGTACGATCGCTCCGCCTTTTCGTACTTGATCACGCCGAACTCGTCGGAGCCGGCGTTGTACACGAAATCCTTCTCGCCGATCACCCACGGGCCCGGTTTGTTCAGCGTCAACGCCTTTGCACCCGCGTCGGTGGTGATCGATTTCTCGAAATACGTGTTCAGGACGGTCGCCAGCACCGTCAGCGACGGCGCGAAATCGGTGTACACCTCGTCGTTCGATTCGCCGCCGATTTCAAGGTACTGGCAATCCATGAAGATGTAGCTGCCGACCTGCAGGTCGGTCACTCCCGGAGCTTTCGGGAGGATGTTGTACGTGCCGGTCCCGCCGCCGCTGAAGATTTCGGTGCTCAATCCGGCGCGCTGCATCTTCTCGAGCGTCTCGATTGAAGGCTCGAACCGCTTCAACGTCTGATCGAGCCGGTTCTTGAACCCCTTGATGTGCTGAGCGCTGCCGTCGTAACTGATCACGCCGCGCAGCTTCAGATACGGCAGCTTGTCCACGAGCTTGGCGAGCGCGACCGCCTGATCGCCAGCCGGCACGCCGCTGCGCGTCCCGACCGCGACATCGATCACGATGTCTGCGGATATGCCCGCCTCCTTCGCCGCATCGTTCAGATCCAGGGCGTTCTGGGGATAGTCGACCGCCTGGATGAACTGGCGATTCGCTTTCCGGATGGCCATCGCCCGTCGAATCTTGTTCGGCGTCACGTTCGAGGTCGTCATCAGAATCGGTTCGACGCCATTGGCCGAGAACACCTCGGCCTCGCTGATCTTCGCGGTGCAGATGCCGATCGATCCGCCGGCGAGCTGCAGCTTCGCAATAGCCGGGCATTTGTGGGTTTTGGCGTGCGGCCGGCTCGCCACCTTCACCACGGCCAGGCTCTTGCGCATGGTCGCGATGTTCTGTTCCAGTTTGTCGAGATCGACGCACAGGGCGGGTGTGTCGAGGTCCCACTTCGAGACGCCCGTGAGGTCGCCGCCGGCGGCCTTGACCCGCATTTCTGCGGCGGTGTAGCCGTGCGCCGTGCCCGACGCCCAGACGGTGGCGGCCCCGGAGGTCATGAGAAAATTCCGGCGCGACATCTTTGCAGCGGAGCGCATGATCTCTCCTTCATTCAGCGACGCTTGGAATTATAAGCCTCCTTTCTCGCAAATTGACATCTGAGAAGCCCGCGGCCATCGGTCGGCGGCCCTCGTAGCCCAGGCCGTTATGGCGTGTGCAGAGATTACGTAGCGCAGCCCTTTAGGGCTGCCTCTGCGGCGCTACCAGCGGCCGCCGATCGATTTTCACGGGCCTGAAGGCTGTCTGCGCCGAATCTTCAGAGCGGTTCTGCGCTCTGACTACGTATAATTCGATGCCAATTACTTCGACTTTGTCGGGAGGCATCATGAGGCTCGAGCGAACGGTTCCGTGGATTGTCGGTGCGCTGGCCCTGCTCGCCGCATCGATTGCGCCGCATCTGCACGCGCAACCGCAGCAGACGCCGCGGCCGCCGGCCGCGCAACAGCAGCGAACCCGCCCGGAGCCGACGATGGACCCGGAGCGGGCGAAGAAGCTCTACGTCAGCAACAACCCGGAGGATCATTCGCTCGGCCGCGACTTTCAGCGCGACGTCGAGGAAAAGAAGCAGACCGACGCCCGCTTCGCTGAAGCGTCGAAGGGCGTGATGGACTTCCAGAAAGTCACGTACCGCAGCAGC
>QHWF01000927.1 GCA_003222455.1 Acidobacteriota bacterium | reverse complement strand
GCTCGTTAATAACTGGCTCGGGAACCTGCGCCACGTCCTACGCCGGCACCGAGCCGAACTCGACGCCATTGACGACTCGGAGACGCGCGTTCGACGCCTGGTCGATCTCAACGTGATCGAGCAGGTGTACAACCTGTCACGAACACCCGTCGTGCAGCGAGCGTGGCAGCGTGCCCCGACGCCGACGCTTCATGGACTGGTCTACAACCTGCACGATGGGCTACTCCACGGACTCGCTGTCGGGATCAACAGCAATGAGAAGGCGGACGCACTCCCTAGCGAATGAGCCGCACGAGCGGAGGCGCTGGACACCGTTCGTCGCGACCGGGGCCGTCACGGTCTTCAACCGGGCGATCCTCCTGTTCACCGGCGACAGCGAGGCGGTGCGGCGGATTCACGGGGTCTGCTGCCGCCTGGACGACATCGCCTCCTGCACGTCCGTCTGCTAGGGTGCCTTGAGGTCGTTCCGTGCAGCGTAGACGCAAACGAGCTACCCCTCCAGTGAGTCGTGAGGCCACCAATCGTACGAAGCCCGCTGGATCAGCCCGGCAGAAAACCCTACGAGCCAGAGCCCTCGCGCGTATCAAACGAGAGGTCGAGCGAGAAGTGGTTCGCCGGCGAACTCAACGCCAGGAGCAAAGTGCTCGCCGTGCGACTACGGTTTACGATGTCCATGGTCCGCGACTTCTGATGTCGTTTTGCGCGATGATGGACGTCCTCGGGTTCAATGACAGAACGCGGCACGCATTTGAGCGCGGGAAAGGGATCGACTTCTTTAGTGCGCTGTGTAAAGCAATCGGGGAGGCGGCGAGGGCTATCAAGGACGATACGCCATCGGAACGACCCGTATTTTGGACACACAAGTTCTTCACAGACAACCTTCTCCTTGCGTTCGCTGGATATACGCTCCAGAGCGATGGACGTGGGGAGGAGGAACTTGGCGATGTCCTGATGGACGTAATCGACTACCAGTTGGTGGGTTTTTTGTAAGAGGCGGACTCGCATTTGGTCCGCTTCACGTCAGCGACGAGATCGTGTTTGGGCTCGCCCTACTGGATGCGCATGACATCGAGTCTAAGAAGGCGATCTACCCGAGGGTGGTTCTCTCTGATGCAGTCGTGCAAACGGGGCTTCGGCACCTGAAGTTCTATTACCCTCCAACCGAGTCGCCGCACGACAGGACGTTGCTTGTCGCAGACGATAACTGCGTCTTCGTGAACTATCTGTCGGGGTTAGTTCTTGATGCTCGGGTGAACTGGAAAGGGCTCGCTGAGCATAGGCGGCACCTTGTGTCGGCTCTCAAGGATCATGCAGATAATGCAACCGTCGCTCCCAAGTATGAGTGGCTGGCATCGTACCATGATTGGTTCTGTCATTCCATATCACGCTATCCTGGGTATCGACGGTCGCTGCTGATTCGCCCCCGGCGTCATGAGACGGACCGTTTCCGACGCTTCTCCACGCTTTTGGCGCTCCCCGACACGAACACCCGTGCTCGGCCTGACGCGGTGCGAGCCGGTACAATAGGCGGGGTTCATCGAGAAGAAGGTGGTTGATGCCGGCGAACGGTGTGGCGTCATGCGCCAGGATCAGGCTTTCGAACCAGCGCTCCCGTGCCGAAGCGAAGCTCTGAAACCCGACGCCGCCGGCTGACGGGGTGTCTCCAGAACCTGCCTGAGATCACGCTGAAAAGACCAGCGATCTCACGGCTTGGTACGCGCCTTTCAGCCGTACCGTTGAGTGTAGGTTTTGGGACGTTGCGTTCCCCTTTCACGGGGCCGCACAAGCCCGACAGCGCACGCTGGCGTTGCCGGTAATGCTGATGTTCTGTCCCCCGATGACCTCGCCACTCACCAGCGATGGGGTCAGGGCGATGTCCCGGTCCACAGCCAATAGCGTGCCGTCGATGCTCGCCCCACCGTTCAGCGCGACCGCAGGTCCAGTGCCGACGATGTTGTAGAGGATGGCGCTCGGCAGCACACCGGACGCCACGATCTTGCTCCCGCCAGTCAGCGCGAACCGGCCCGTCACATTGACGATGAACGTGTCATTGGCGTCGCCGCTCAGGGTCACGACCCGCCCGCCGTTCAGGATCACGTCGCCCACGCAGAGGACATTCTGACCTCCGGCGCCGACGATCACCTGCGAGGTGTTCAAGCTCGCGAACATCTGCGTGCAGGGCAACGCCGCAGCATCCGTCGCTGCGGTCATCGCGTCGGTGATCTCCTCATCCAAGTCCTGGTCCCGCAGCACCCCACCGATGGACCCAGAGCCGGTCTTCCTGAGGGTCGCTCCCGAAGCCAAGCGGACATTCCCGGTCACGAATTGCGCTCCGGTGATGGAGAGGTTCCCGTTCGGTCCCATGCACACGTCGCCGTCAATGCCTCCAGGCCTGCCCGTCACGGCAACCTGCCCGCCGTCGAGTTCGAGAACGGTGCAGCTTCCGGCAGTCCCGACGCCTGGATTGATGCAGGTGCTCGCACAGATAGTAGTCGTCGTCACGTGAGTTGTCGTCGTGGTCGTAGAGGTGGTCGTGGTCGTGGTCGGCGCTCGGGTCGTCGTGGTCGTGGACGTGCTCGTGCTGCTCGATGTGGTGGTCGTGGATGTGCTGGTCGTCGTCGTCGGGTGACTCGTCGTGGTGGTCGATGTAGTCGTGCTGGTTGTCGTGGTCGTCGGCGCGTGAGTCGTACTGGTGGTGGAGGAGGTGGTCGAGGTCGTCGTGGAGGTGGTAGTCGCCGTCGTACTCGTTGTCGTGCTGGTGGTGGTGGTGGTCGCGTGAGTCGTGCTCGTCGTGGTGTTCGTGGTGGTAGTCGTCAGCCGGGTGGTCGAGGTCGTCGTGGACGTGGCGGTGGTTGTAGAGGACGGCGGCGCCGCGGCAAACTCGTAGGCGCCGACTGAGCAGTTGGTCGCGCCCATGCCGGGACGCACAAAACCGCGCTGGTCGAGATTGTTGACGGGCGGCGCCGCGCAGACGGTCTCATTGCCCGCGTTGATTGCTGGGCTCATCGCTTCAAGCGCGATGGTTTGCGTCGGTCCTCCATTGCTGGCGAGCCCGGCGGGGTCGAGCAGCGGGTTCGTGTTGCAGAACGAGGTGCCGGTGGTGGTGGCGCAGCCGGTGCCGGTGAAGCCGCACGTGGTGCCGTCATCGAGGTTGTGACCGCCATCAGTGATGGTCCCGCCGCAATTGCCCCCCGAAGTGCTCTGCTGGGTCCCGCCGATCAGGAGGTCTATCTCGTGGAATTCCGCTGCCGCTGCGCCGTCGTCGCTGGCGCTGTTGCCGGAGAAGGTGCTGTTGGTCACGGTCAGGGGGCCGCCGTTGGCGATGGCGCCGCCGTCGCCGCTGACGCTGTTGCCGGAGAAAGTGCTGTTAGTCACGATCAGGAAGTTTAAATTGGAGATGGCGCCGCCGGCGGTGCTGCTGCTGTTGGCGGAGAAGCTGCTGTTGGTCACGGTCGCCGTGCCCCCGTTCAAGATGGCGCCGCCGCCGAAGGTGCCGTGGTTGCCGGAGAAGTTGCTGTTGGTCACGATCAGGGTGCCGATGGCGCCGTTCACGATTGCGCCGCCGTTGGGGGAGCTGTTGCCGGAGAAGGTGCTGTTGGTCACGATCAGGGTGCCGCGCATGTTGTTGATGGCGCCGCCGACGAGGGCGCGGCCGTTGGCGATGGTCAGGTTTTCGACCGTGAATGTGACGCCGGAGGAGGTCAGCGAAAATCCTGTACCTCCCGGCCCCGTGTTTAGGGGGCCGCTGATGGTAATCACTCCGCCACCGTCAATGGTGGTGTCGGCGCTAATGATCTTCCTGCTGCCGAGGGTAATCGTGGCGGCGCCGCCGCAGGCGAAGGTCACGGTGCCGTCGAAACTCGCACCGCCGGGGAGACAGGCGTCCAACGCCGCCCCGGTGCAACTCGCACTCGTACCGGTGCCGACGACACACGCGAGCGCGGACGAGGTTGCGGCGGACAGAGCGAAGACGAGCAGGGCCAGGACCGGCACGAATCGTGTGCGGACTGTTGTGGTGTTCATCGCGAGCCTCCTCTGCTGACCCAGGACCAGCGTGCGGCGTTGGGGTGCCGCCAGCCTTCTCGTGGAGGCTCGCCCGCTTGCCCGGTGGGATCGTCGTGTGCGGGCGAGAGCGCTGGCGACGGCGCTAGCGGCGAGCTTGCCGGGGACGAGCGTGAGGGCGGGTGCGGTACGCATCGCAAGACCTCCTGTGAGAAGGGCGGCTACCGCGCCTCTCGCTGCCGCTGGGCT
>QHWF01000924.1 GCA_003222455.1 Acidobacteriota bacterium | reverse complement strand
CGTACACGTACATCACGAGACCGGAGCAGTCGAAGCCTCGGGGATCGGCCCCGCCCCAGCGATACGGCGCGCCGACCTGCGCCAACGCCAACGCCACCACACGCGACGCCCGCTCGACGTGCGCGGCAGACACGACGGGCGCCGATCGGTTCGGCTCACCGGTCGAGCGACACCCGGCGACGATCGCTGACAAGCCGCAGAGCGCGATGGCCAAGACGGTTACGGTAGTCGACATGGCTGTGAAGGCCCGACCGCAAAGACGGTGCCGAGGCCGCGTCTGGTCGCAGCTCGACACGAACCACCGATCTCATCATACGTTGCGTTGAACGAGCGTCCTGACGCCGTGGCATCCACGTCGCTGAATAGTGCCAGCCTGACGACAAAGAATGCGTCGGGCTTCGCGCTGCTCGGGTCGGCTGGAGTACGCTCTCCGACCGGAGGCAGGCATGCTCAAAGACAAGCTCGAGGCGATCAGGACGATGGCTCGGCGGCTTCCCGAAGACGCACAAGCGCTGATGCAGCGGAGCATCGACGACCTGCGCGCCTCCGGCATCCTGGACCGCGTCGTCAAAGTCGGCGAGCGTGCGCCCGACTTCACGCTGCCGAGCATCGACGGTGTCCCCGTGAGTCTCGCCGAGCTGCTCGTAAAGGGCCCGGTCGTGCTCAGCTTCTTTCGAGGGCGCTGGTGACCGTACTGCAATGCGGAGCTGGTAGCTCTGCAAGAAGCGCTTCCCGAGATCCGCAAGCTCGGCGCGACGCTCGCCGTGATCTCACCACAGGTACAGCGCGCCGCGCGCGAGACGGGCAATGAGCCGGCGGTCGCGTTGCTGGCGCTGCGTGATCGTGGCAATGAGGTCGCGCGGCGGTATGGCATCGTCCACGAGGTCCCGCGGGACCTCCAGCAGCTCTACGCCGGCAAGCTCAATCTCGACCTCGCCAGCGTCAACGGCGAGTGGACCTTGCCGATGCCGGCGCGCTTCGTGATCGACCGCGGCGGCATCGTGCGATCGGTCGAGACCAATCCTGACTACAGGGACCGGCCGGATCCCGCCTCGACGCTGGAGGCGTTGCGACGCCTGCCGAGCTGACGACGGGGTAGACCAGCGAGCTTCGCCGTGACAACACCGACCGACAGCGTTTACGCGGACGGATTTGTTGCCATACGCGGGGCTGTAGCTGCAGACGTTGTCTGGCAATGTGTGCGACTGATCGAAAATGAATTACGCGCCAGAGGGGTTGATCCTCTCGATCCCGCAACGTGGACCAAGCCGGTCGTCCGCTTCGCCTGTCCCGAGGGGCCCGCGTTCGCAGCGGCCGGGACGTCGGCTGCGCTGTCCGCTGTATACGACGAGCTTCTGGCCCCGGGCGGTTGGATTCCGCCCCGAGGCGTTGGCGGAACGGTTCCCGTACGGTTCCCGAGCACGACTGATCCTGGCGACACCGGCTGGCACATCGACGGCAGTTACGATGTCGACGGACGGTGGTGGG
Organism: Acidobacteriota bacterium; assembly: GCA_003222455.1. Taxonomy (GTDB): domain Bacteria; phylum Acidobacteriota; class Vicinamibacteria; order Vicinamibacterales; family CAVVIG01; genus QHWF01. The sequence goes on along the minus strand of QHWF01000924.1, from coordinate 2,247 downwards.
TGAACGTGCAGAGCCGCGGTCGCGGACTCTTGGTGCTGTTCCTGTTCACGGACGTGGGCGATCAGGACGCACCAACGGAAATTCTCGTGGGATCTCACCTCGATGTGCCGCGCGTGCTTGCACCATTCGGCGAGACTGGCGTGTTCCACGGCGACGTCGAGCTGCCTGCCTCCACGTTCCTCCGACCGCGAGCTCGAGCAACCGGGCTCGGCGGGGATGTGTATGTATGTCATCCTTTCCTCGTTCATCGCGCGACGTGGCCGCATCTTGGGACGCGACCTCGAATGCTCGCACAACCCGCGATAGCGCAGCACCATCCGTTCGCGCTACGCGACGATGTGCCTGTCTGCACCGTCGCTGTGCCTCGGTGCCGAAGAGCGCCGCGCGGCCTTCGACGCGTGAGGTTGCCCGGCGGCGCCGAGGTAGCGCAACACCTCGGGATCCGCTGACAGCACAACGTACACGTCGCGGTCGCCGCGCATCGTCTGCGCGTCGACCGGAATCTTGCCCGCGTCGTTTCCGCAGCGCTCGGGCGCAATTCCATACGCCCGCCCCAGGCCGCGCCGAAGTATGCGTCAGTGCGCACGTCGGATGTGGCATCGCCCATGCTGTTGCGCCCGCGCGGCGCTCGACGATCCGAACGAGCCTCTCACCCATCGCTCCTCGGGGAGGAACGCGATGAAACCATCGACCGCGACGCTCTGGCGATGCTGCGCTCTGCTCGCTTGTCTCCTGTTCCCGACCACCGCCGCCGCGGCGGTGCCGACCGTGCCCGTGGTCGTGACGATCACCGAGCTCGTCCAGCTCGATCATGGCCAGGATCCCGGAGTTGCCGGGATCGGCCAGAGCCTCGGCGACTTCTATCCCGAAGTCGTCATCAATGGCACGCCCCTGACCAACTCGGCGTTTTACTGCGACAACCCACCGGCGGATTTCCCCGCCAACAATGTCTTCGACGTTCCCTACACGCTGTTCAACTTACTCGCGCAGCCGCACCCGATCGTCGATGGAAGCTGTGTACATCCGCCGGACAGAATCGTGCCGTGGACATTCACGCTGGACGTGCCGTTGAGCACGATTGCGTTCAACGAAATCGGCATCGACGTCGTCATCCGCATCAAGGATCGCGACAGCGGCCCGTTCAACGATGACGACACGCCGGCGACGGTCAATCTGAAAGTGCCATTCGGCGGCCGCTGGACAGGAACTGTGAACTGGCCGGAGAACTGCAATCGCCCGGCCGTGGGCGACAGCGGCGCGCGCGTGTGCTGGCAGATCGAGGTCGGCAAAGACTCGGACGGCGACGGCCTCCTCGACGACTGGGAGATCAACGGGGTCGACGTCGACGGCGACGGCGTCATCGATATTGATTTGCCGGCCATGGGCGCCAACCCGATGCACAAGGACATCTTCCTCGAGCTCGACTGGCGTATCGGCTCCCCGCCACAGCGTGCGGAGATCCAGAAAGTGAAGGCGGCGTTCGCCGCCGCACCGATCGACGCCGGCGGCATTCCCAATCCGGATGGATTACCCGGCATCACGCTTCACATTGACACGGGCGCTCTCACGGAGAACGGGCTGCTCGTCGGCGATAACCTCGGCGGCGGCAACGAGCTCGGCGCGCAATTCCCGGCGTGCTCGTTGAACGACAATACCTTTCACGCGGCGAAAGCCGCCAACTTCGACCCGAAGCGGAAACTCGTGTTCCGTTACGGAATCACCTCGACCCAGTGTTGCCTGTTCGGTCCGGCCTTCGGACAACCCTGCAGCATAGACGCGCAATGCCCCGGCGCGGTATGCCAAGCGTTCGGAGGGCATCCAGGGCTCGACGCTGATGCACGAACTCGGACACACGCTGAATCTCCATCACGGCGGCGACGCCGACGCGAACTGCAAGCCGAACTACCTCAGCGTCATGAACTACGACCACTCCGTCATTCAGCGGCTGGACGGCTCGGACGTGATCGACTACTCGCCCCCGCGCCAGCCCAACGGCGCGCGTGGCTCGCCGCCGCTCGACCCGCTCGCTGAAAACAGCCTGAGCGAGACCAGCATCCTCGACCCCGCGGATCCGCAGTCGTTCCTCGTCTACACGGACGCGGCGGCACGTAAGCGCCAATCGCTGGTCGGAGCGTCTGTTGATTGGAACGGCAACGGCGTGCCGGGGCAAAGCGGTCTCACCGTCAATATCGACACGAGCGACGCGACGACTGGTTACCCGGCCGCCTGCACGAACACCGACCTCAT
>QHWF01000061.1:12356-14810 GCA_003222455.1 Acidobacteriota bacterium | reverse complement strand
CACTTCGAAGGCGAGGACTTCGCGGTCCCGGCGATCATTTTCGACCGGCTGCCCGAGGACCACGTCGTGCAGATGTTCGTGACGATCAACGCGAAGCACACGCGGCTGAACGCGTCACATCTGGTCAGCCTGTCGGGACGGCAGCTGTATCGCGATGAAGCGCTGGCGACGGGACACGACATCGTGCGCGCGCTCAACGATCGCGAGGATTCACCGCTGTACGACGAAATCAAGCTCCTGGGCGTCGGCCGCGGCCGGGTGGCGCAGGCGCCCCTCGCGCAGGAATTGAAGAAGCTGTTTGCTGAGGGCGGCGTGTTCAGCGGGCGGCGCACGAACGACATGCACGAGGAGGCGAAGAAGTTCTTCGTCAACTACTTCAAGCAGATTGCGCTCGTCTTCGGTGGCGCGTGGAACGGCCGCAAGTACAGCATCCGGAGCGCGGCGGCGCTCCGAGCGTTCATCCGCGTCTCGCCCGACGTCATCCGGCGCCTGGATCAGGAGCACGCCGATCGCGGCGATTTCCGTGCGATCGGCCGCGTGATCGCGCCGTGGGGCCGTCGCATCGGCGACCTGCGGTTCGAGACCGAGGGGCAGTGGAAGCGCACCGGGACGACCGTCGATTCGCTCGCCAAGGAGTTGCGGCTCGCGCTGCAGTATCCGGAGGGGGCGGCGGTCTGACGAGTCACGGCTCATCACGAAGGCACGAAGACCCACGAAGATCGCGCCGCACTAGGAGCGTGTCCGACTGAGTGACGCCGCCCTGGAACGCGAAGGCCGCGAAGGCCGCTGAGAAAATACTGTCTTTCTTTGCGTCCTTTGCGGCCTCTGCGTTCTATCGTGACGTTCGCCTTGGTGTCACTGAACTAAACTAACGGTCTTCGTGTCCTTCGGGTAGGCTTCGTGACTTCGTGATAGACCGTGTGATGCGAACTCTGCTCATAACCGGCGGCGCCGGGTTCATCGGCTCGAATCTCGTTCAGTACGCGCTCGATCACACCTCCGATCGCCTGGTCATTGTCGACAAGCTGACGTATGCCGGCAGCCTGCTGAGCCTCGAGTGTCCGCTCCGGGACGACCGGGTCACGTTCGTCCGTGCCGATATCGGCGACGCGGCCGCCATGGCGCGCATATTCGCGGAGTACCAACCGGCGGCGGTGCTGAACCTGGCGGCCGAAACGCACGTCGATCGTTCCATCGACATGCCGCAGCCGTTCCTGGAAACCAACGTCGTGGGCACGTTCGTGCTGCTCGAAACGGCGCGGCGCTGGCTCGCCGCGCATCCGGACGCGCGCGGCGCGTTCCGGTTCGTGCACGTGTCCACCGACGAAGTGTACGGCGCCCTCGACAGCAATGGCGTGTTCAGCGAGGAGACGCCGTACGCACCGAGCTCGCCGTACGCGGCGAGCAAGGCGTCGGCCGATCATTTCGTCCGCGCGTACTTTCACACGTACGGATTGCCCTCGATCATCACGAACTGCTCCAATAACTACGGCCCGTTTCAGTTTCCCGAGAAACTGATTCCGCTGATGATCCTGAACGCGATTGACGGCCGCGCGCTGCCCATTTACGGAGACGGCGGCCACGTACGCGACTGGCTGCACGTCGAGGATCACTGCGCGGGAATTCTCCTCGTGCTGGCGAAGGGACGGCCGGGCGAAAAGTATAATATCGGCGGCGGCAACGAGCGGAGCAACCTGGACATCGTGGACCGCATCTGCGATCTGCTCGACGAGCTGAGGCCGGCGGTCGGGAGTCGTCGTGCGTTGAGAACGTTCGTGCCCGACCGGCCGGGTCACGATCGGCGCTATGCGATCGACGCCACCCGGATCCGCCGCGAGCTCGGATGGGCGTCGCGTCACACGTTCGAGACCGGATTACGCGAGACGGTTCGCTGGTATCTCGAGCACCGGGCGTGGTGCGAGGAGGTGCAGGCGGGGCGCTACGACCGCCAGCGACTGGGTCTTGGCTAGACGATCTACCGACGTGATCGCGTCATTTCTTGCCACGAAGACACGAAAGCACGAAGAAGATCGCTTGAGTAGGTTTTCTTCGTGCAGTCTTCGTGTCTTCGTGTCTTCGTGGTTGCATTTGGACTTCTTCGTGTTCTGCACGCAGTTCCCGTGTCATCTTCTATATTGAAAGGCATCCTCCTCGCCGGCGGTTCGGGTTCGCGACTGCATCCGTTGACGCGCGCGGTCAGCAAGCAGCTGGTCCCGATCTACAGCAAGCCGATGGTCTACTACCCGCTGTCGACGCTGATGCTGGCGGGTATCCGGCAGATTCTCGTCATCACGACGCCGCACGAACAGGACGGGTTCCGCCGGCTTCTCGGCGACGGCGCCGACATCGGTCTGCACATCGAATACGGCGTCCAGCCGAGCCCTGACGGACTGGCGCAGGCGTTTGTGATTGGCCGGGAATTCATCGGCCACGACCGCGTGGCGCTCGCCCTTG
>QHWF01000061.1:0-12339 GCA_003222455.1 Acidobacteriota bacterium | reverse complement strand
CAGGTTCGCGATCCGGAACGCTACGGCGTCGTGGAGTTCGATTCGAGCGGCCGGGCGGTGAGCCTGGAGGAAAAACCGGCGAAGCCGAAGTCGTCGTATGCCGTGACCGGCCTGTATTTCTACGACAACGACGTCCTCGACGTCGCGGCGCACCTGAAGCCGTCGCCGCGCGGCGAGCTCGAAATCACCGACGTCAACCGCACGTATCTCGAGCGCGGCCTCCTTCATGTCGAGAAGCTGGCCCGCGGCATCGCCTGGCTCGACACCGGCACGCAGGAGTCGCTCATCCAGGCGGCGAACTACATTCAGGCGATCGAGGAACGCCAGGGGCTGATGGTCGCCTGTCTGGAAGAGATCGCGTACCGACTGGGATATATCAGCGGGGCCGATGTTCAGCGGCTCGCCCGCACGATGCAGTCGAGCGCGTACGGCCAGTATCTGTTCCGCATCCTCGAACACGAGTCCTGATGTGCGGGTCGTCGCCACCGAGATTCCCGGGGTGTTGATCATCGAGCCGCGCGTCCACTACGACGAGCGCGGATTCTTTCTCGAGACGTATCACGCCGACCGGTACCGATCGTGCGGCATCGAAGGGCCGTTCGTGCAGGACAATCATTCGCGATCGGCCGGCGGCACGTTGCGCGGCCTGCACCTGCAGGTCCAGCGGCCGCAAGGCAAGCTGATTCGCGTCGTGGAAGGCGAGATTTATGACATTGCCGTCGACGTCCGCCGCGGTTCGCCGACGTTCGGCCGCTGGGTGGCGGTCACGCTGTCGGCCGACGAGTTCAAGCAATGCTATGTCCCGGCCGGGTTCGCGCACGGGTTCTGTGTGATGAGCTCCGTGGCCCAGGTCGAGTACAAATGCACGGACGTGTACGATCGCGCCAGCGAGGTCGGTATCGCCTGGAATGATCCGGTCCTGGCGATTCCGTGGCCGATCGCCGACCCGGTCCTGTCCGAGCGCGACCGGCACCATCCCACGCTTGCGGAGCTTGGCGATCACCTTCCCACGTACTGACGCCGGACGACCTCTCAAGCCGCGGCACAAGACCCCGGCGTCAAACCCTCTTCGCCGAATCGACAATTCTGTTAGAGCACACGACAAACCTGTCGCAGCGCATGCCGTCCATCCGCCGGATCCCGTCGTTTATCGAACAAAACAACCCGGCACACCCCTTGCCCTTACGAGGAGCACGTCGCTGGTCTGATTACGGCAGGGCGCCGTGAATGCTGGGGGAGCCAGACCAGTGAGGCAGAGGGGCATCGCAATCACGCGATGCCCTTTTGTTTTGTACAGTAACATTTCCCGCCACACGCGTCCCACGCGTCGCCGACCTTCCAGAGGAGCGCATCGTGACCGAGCAAGTCCTGCGGCTGGCAGGTGCTGCTGCCGTGGTGTTTGTGCCTCCCGGAGGCCCGGGAGGGTGGAGGTTGGGTGGGCCCGGGAGGTCGGTGGGGTCGGGGAGGTCAGGGGGGTCGGGGAGTCCGTCGTCAGCTTGATCAGATCGAATCTGTTGGAGGGTCAATGCAGAAGAGCGTGGTCGGGTTCTTCTCAATTCTCCTCTGGGCGGTGCTCGCCACGGACGCGCACGCGCAGAATGCGCAGATCACCGGCACGGTCAAGGACGCGAGCGGCGGTGTGATTCCGGGTGCCACCATCACGGCTCGCCACGTCGACACCGGGTTCACGCGTACGGGGGTTACCGACGGCCAGGGAGAGTACCGCCTGCCGTCGCTGCCGCCGGGACCCTACGCCGTCACGACCGAATTGAGCGGCTTCACCACCGAGACGCGCCCCGATATCGTCCTCATCATCGACCAGACCGCCATCATCAACTTCGCGCTGAAACCGGCGGCGATTGCCGAAACGGTGACTGTCACCGGTGAGTCGCCGATCGTCGATATCACCCGATCCGACGTCTCGACGTCGGTCTCGACCCGGCAGATTCAGGATCTCCCGGTCGCCTCGCGGCGCTGGCTCGATCTCGCCATGCTGACGCCGGGCACGTCGCAGGACAACATCCGCGGCCAGTTCTATCGCGGCAACGTCAATGTCGGCGCCGGCGGTCGCGAGTACTCGAACGGGTTCGTCGTCGATGGCGTGAACAACACCTGGGCGGAAATGGGCGAGCCGCGCCAGAACTTTGCGATGGACGCGATTCAGGAATTCAAGGTCTCGACGTCGAATTTCAAAGCCGAATATGGCCTGGCGACGGGCGGTCTGGTATCGGTGGTGACCAAATCGGGCACGAACCAGATCCACGGATCGGGTCTGTTGTTTTTCCGCGACGCGTCAATCACCGCGAAGGAGTTTTTCCAGACGGCGAAGCCGGACTACAGGCGGTACCAATACGGCGGCACGGTTGGCGGACCGATCGTCAAGGACAGGACCCACTATTTTTTCGCGTACGAGGGCACGAAGGAAAACCAGTTCTTCACCGTGAACGCGAAAGGCCTCTGGCCGCAATATGAGGGAACGTTCAAGAGCGCACAGACACGATGGACGTACAACCTGAAAGTCGACCATCAACTCTCGCGGGCGCAGAGCCTCTTCTTCCGATACGGCGCCGAGGACGAGTACCGGCCCATCATCACGGCTGCATCGCAGGCCGCGAACGGCGGCACGACGGCGTCGTCGGCCAGCTTCGATTTCGCCGTCCCGCGGAGGTCCGCCGTCCTCGGACATACGTGGGTGATGGGCGACCGGATGTTGAACGACGCGCGGTTTCAGTACGCGTACGCGAAGTACGAAGTCTCACCGCCGTACAGCCACGGCGATTACGAGCCGGCCGACTTCACGGCACGGCTCCCGCTGTGTACGGCGGTGTTCGTCTATCCGTCGATTACGGCCGGCGGGTGCGGCAACGCGCAGATGGGGCCGGAATCGCGATGGGAGCTCAAGGACGATTTCTCATACCTGATGCTGGCGGGCGGCCAGCACCAGTGGAAAGCGGGGTTCGACTTCAGCAACATCCCGTTCGAAGGCGATAACACGATGTCGCCGCTCGGCAGCTGGAACTTTCCACGGGACGTGCCGTACGATGCGAACGATCCGACGACGTTCCCGACCCAGTACATGAATTCACTGCCGACCTACGCGAACATTCCGACCAGGACGATCGCCGGATATGTGCAGGACGACTGGCAGCTGCGTCCCGGTCTGACCTTCAATCTCGGCGTCCGATACGATCTGCAGAAGGGATCCTTCAACGAGGACCTCCCGACACTGCTCGGCAGCATTCAGGAAAGGCTCGGGCGTGACGGCTCGTTTCCGCTCGACGTGTCGGTGGTGAGGCAGCCGAAGACCGGGCGAGGCGACTTCAACAACTTCGGACCGCGTGTCGGCGTGGCGTGGGACCCGGCGAACAACGGCGTGACGAACGTCCATGCCGCCTACGGCATGTTCTACGACAACATGCGCACGCTGCAGAACTTCAACGAGCTGACCTGGCCGCAGGCCAGACAGATCATCATCACGCGGCCGGCGTTTCCCGATCCGCTGGGCGGCCGCTCGCGCGATACGTTTCTGAGCACGGCGCCGCCCAACATCACCGTCCAGTCGAACGACACCGTGAACCCGTATGCGCATCAGTTCAATGCCGGGGTCAGCCGATCGATGACGCGCGACATCGGGATCACGGCGGACGTGAGCGTCACCAACCGCCGTTCCGATCGCGATACCGTGGACGTGAACCTGCCCGATCAGATCACGAGGATCAGGCCGTATCCACAGTTCGGCCGCGTCAATTTCTGGGTCTCGACATCAGACAACACCTATCGCGCGCTGCTGTTGAAGCTCGAGAAACGGATGTCGAGCCATTATCAGTTCCTCGCCTCCTACACGTTGAGCAAGGCGCTCGACGTCCAGTCGACGAACGCGCTCGCCGATCGATACGGTTTCTTCTCGATCGAGCGCGCCGGTGCGGCCGATCGGCGTCACCGCCTCGTCCTGAGCGGCATCGCGGCGTTTCCCGCCGACCTGCAGCTGTCGGCCATCGCGGATTTCCGCTCCAGCCTCCGGTTCAACCCGAGCGCCTCGTTCGGCGACTTGAACAACGACGGGTACGTCAACGACCTGCCCGGCGGAATCATGCCCGGCTCGGGCTGCCGCGACCTGGATGTCGGCGCCGTGAATGCTGCGCGCCGGGCGCGTGGTCTGACGGAGGTCACGACGGTGGATTGTCCCGGATTTGCCAACGTCGATCTGCGGCTCTCGAAGTCGTTGCGGTTCGGCTCACGGCGTGCCGAGCTCATCGCGCAATTGTTCAACATCACGAACCGGGCGAACTTCAACGTGCCGAACGGCAATATCAGCGCCGGCAACGACGCGTCGGGCCGGCCGCTCTTCGGTCAGAGCACGACGCTGCTGCCGAACATCAACGCGCCCTCGCGGCAGGCGGAGTTCGCGATACGCTTCCAATTCTGATGAACGCTGAGGGCACATCGAGTTGATGAGTGCCTGCGCCGTTCATCACAAAGGACACAAAGGATACAAAGGACACAAAGGAAAATCCGGACTGTTTTTCGCGTCCATTGCGCGCGCGGTGGTTCCCCAGGGATTCGAAGGCCGCGATGCTCTCCCCGCACAGGGGCACCGCAGTCGATGAAAAGCGGCACTCCCGAGTACTGCTCATGAAAAGGCTCTCCCTCGTCCTCCTGGTCAGCGTGAGTTCCGGCACGTTCGGCTGGACGGCGCCCGGCGATCCGGCCGTGTCGTTGTCGGAGTTCTTCAAGCCTGGCGTCGTGTTCCAGGATCGCAACGGCGACGGCGCCGTCGATTTCGTGAATGCGCGCATCGTGCTGCCTGAGAATCCGACCGCCGGCGAACTGTCGGCGGCCGCCGATGTCGCCGCGAGGCTCGGGTTCGAAACGTCGGCGATGGATCTGCCCGTGGTCCGGCTGAAGCCGGAGACTACCGCAGTGGTCCGGCTGAAGCCGGACACTACCGCAGCAAATGCATCGTCCCCGATAGTGTCCGGCGTCAGCCCGACCGGTGCGAGCGCGCGTGTTTCGGTAGTGTCCGGCTTCAGCCGGACCGCTCCCACGCAGAGTCCGGTAGTGTCCGGCTTCAGCCGGACGGCTCCCGCCGTCTTCGTTGGCGCGAGATCGCTTGCCGGGACCGGCATCTCAGTGGGCGCGCTCGGTGGCGCCGCGTTACGGGCCGGCGAAGGCGTCGTCACCGCCTTTTCGTGGTCCGGCCAACCGGCCATCGCCCTGCTTGGCGACGACGATGGACTCGAGGCCGCAGCGGTGATGCTGGGCGGCCGCCTGCCCTACGTATGGGATCAGAAAAGCCCGAACATCGCGACGCTTGCCGGCGAGGCCAGGGAGTACTTGAACGCGAAAGGAATCACCGCCGTCTCCTCTGTTACATCGGCGGTCACGGTTCGTCGTGGTGCCGGCGGTGTCGAGCGTGCGCTGGTCGACCTGCAGATGGCAAAGTCCGGCGACGTCATCAAGGCGCAGGTCGCACTCAATCACTTGAAGGCCACGGGGAGTCGCAACGCGAAGCGCGCCCTCTCGTTCGCGAATCTCCGAACGCTCGCGGTGCGATTGCGTGCAGCAGGTACCGTCCCGGTTACCGTGGACCTGCCGCGGCCGCTGACGACTGACGCGGCTTCGCAGCCTCCGGGGCGTCGTCCGGGAGGCGGTGCGAAGGACAACTTCGATCTGTCGACTTTCTACACCAACGATGGCGCGCTCGCCGATTCCGACAACAACCTGATTCCTGATCGTGTTGACGTCGTGTTGAGCCCCGAGGGCGATGGCACCGGCGGCATCGTCGATCTCGCCGCACGGCTCGGTCTCGAGTCAACCGGGATTGCCGTTCCCATCGCCAAGCCTGCAAAAGCGATCAGCGCTCCGGATTCCGAGCCGGTTCTCGTTCTCATCGGCGTCTCGCATCCGGCCGTGGACGACCTGATCAGGAACAAGAAGTGGGAACGGCCGGCGCTCCGGCCCGGCGAAGGACTGATTCAGGTGGTGAAGAAGGCCTTCGGCGAGAAGAGCGCGTTGATTGTCACCGGCGGCGATGCGGCCGGCGTGGATCGCGCGGTCCAACAGCTTGCCCAGAAGTTCCCGCACATCTGGGCGCGCGGCAAGGATCGAACGACGCTCGACGACGTGGAAGACGACGTGCGGAAGTTCGTGGCCGGGCGCTCGCCGGCGGGCCAGGCCGCCATGAGCCTGTACAAGATCGACATGATCGCGAAGCAACTCGAAGGCAGGGACCTGTCGGCTGCGCGCGTGAGAGTGTTCGTCGAAAAAGCGTCAGAGGGTCTCGGCAAAATTGCGCAGCAGGAGGCGGCCGCCAAGATCAAAGCGGGCACTGTGACGGTGGAAGTCCAGAGCCTGGACGTGCAGAAGGGCCGTTCGCTGATCGACGACCAGTTCGAGGTGCCTTCCGAGGTGGACGAATTCTGGACGAAGTTGCGGACGCGGCTCGTACCGGCGGTCGGGAAGCACCAGGCGGTGACGGTGGAAGCGCGCCTCAGTGAGGCGCCGGAGTTGCGGCAGCAGATCGCGCAACAGGCGCGCGCGGAACTGATCAAAGCGGGCGCCGATGAACGCGCGACGTCGGTAACGGTGCTGTCGGCGTACAAGCAGGGGTACAGCTGGCTGTATGACGCAGTGCGTCCGGATCTGCAGGACAAGCCGATCGCGGCGATCACGATACGGTTTGCGGAAATCGGTCCGCCGGCGGGATGGAAGCAACAGGGGATGTTCGCGCCGACGCGCTGGCTGCTCGAGCTCTATCCGATCGACGAGATCCTGGCAAACGAGTTGAAAATCGATCGCAGGAACATCCGGTTCGAAATGATGCCGATCGGATCCCCGGCCTACGAAGTGATCGCGACCGGTCCGGGAGGGACCGAGCTGCTGCGGCGCACATTCGAACCAAAAATCGTCGAGCGCGCGTTCTTCGACCAATTCCCGGACTACGAGCGGGTACGCGTCACGACCGGATGGATCAAGGCGGACGTGGGTGGACGGACGATTCTCGACGATCGGATTGCGACCGACCCGGAGCGCTTCTGGGATCGCTTCCAGTCGAAAACGTTGCCGGCCTTGTACGCGCACGTGATGGCGCTCGGCAAGGGCAAGCCGCGGGCCGAGGACGCGCCGTTCTTTGGCGAGCTGACCGTCGACCTGACGCTGAGCGAACCGGAGTATCGCCTGCCGGTCGATCAAGAACAGATTTCCACGCTCGAGGCGATCCACGAAGAGATCTACTTCAACACGCTGCACTTCTTCGACCTCATGGGCCGCTTCACGCGCGGGGCCGGATTGACGTATCCGGGCCGTGTCATTCCGATCATGCACGCGAAATCGGATGGCAAGCCAGGCCGCGCGAAGATCTCCGTCACCGGCTTCGACGCCCCTCGTCCGTTGGTCGTCGTCGAGTACACCGAACGCAACGGCCGGCGCGGGGAGGTCAAGCTCGACGTCCCCAGGATCGCCGTCGATCGTCCGCAGGCGCTCGGCGCCATCGTGCAGGTTGGTCGCGACGGGATCGAGCGTCTCGATCTGCGCGTGAAGGTGGATACGGAGAAGGACGAGCACGACGAACTGGTCAGGCGCGCGGCCGAGGAGCGCGTGGATCGCACCATGATTTCTGCGGAACAGGTCCGCGCGGTGTTCGAGCACCTGGCCCGTCTTCGTGCGGCCGGCCTCTACCAGGATGCGCTGGCCTACAACGATCTGGGAGGTTTACGCGTCGCCGTCGCATGGGCGCACGACAGCAAGCCGAACACCGAGCTGATTGCACACGTCGCCGGCGGTTCTCCGCTGCCGTTTCCCGACATCAGGAAGTACCTGCCATCGTCTGCCGGCCCGGCACGTCAGGCTGGACCGGCGTCTCAGACCGGCTCGATGGTCCAGTGGGACACGCCGATTCCGCCGCCCGAGGCATACGGGATCCTCGCAAGGATGTCGGCATTCAAGGAGGCGACCGTCTACAAGGTGGGTCAGAGCTACCTGGGCAAAGACGTGTGGGCGATGGATCTGATGCCACCCGTGGAGGCGTCACACTGGTCGCAAGCGAAGCAGACGACGATGAAGCCGACCATTGTCTATTCGGCGCGGCAGCACGCGAACGAAGTCTCGTCCACGAGCCATGTCCTGAAGATGGCCGAGCTGCTGTTGACGGATCCGGTCTACCGGGCGAAGTTGAACAAAGTGAACGTGGTCATTCATCCGATCACGAATGCGGATGGTGCGCAGCTCGCCTACGACCTGCAGACCATCAACCCGACGTACATGCTGCACGCGGGCTATCTCGGCGCCCTCGGCGTGGACGTCACCAGCGCGCAGTGGGACGCCGATCCGATCTATCCCGAAAGCGGCATTCGCCCGAAGATCTGGCGCGCGTGGCTGCCCGACGTCTTTCTGAACCCGCATGGCTATCCCTCGCACGAATGGGTGCAGCTGTTCTCGGAATACGCGGCGTGGGTTCGCACGCGAGCGGTCGAGACGCGCGATTACTGGACGATGCGCGGCTGGTGGATGCCGGGATTCGGCTGGCTCGACGATGCGAAGTACCCGCGGCACAAAGACGAGCAGCTGAAACTGCTCAATACGATCACCGAGTACGTGAGGGAGGCGCTACAGCTTCGATTTCGATCAGAAGAATTTCAAGCTCGATTTCACCAACGGCGTGTTGATCTACAAATCGATCAAGGGCGCCCGCGCCAACCCGCAGAGTCAGGACTTCATGACGCGTCAGCCGAACGTCACCATCTGGGACGGCTCGACGGAAGCGCCCGACGAGACCGCCCGCGGCGACTGGATGAAGCTGGTGGCCAACGCGGGTCTGCAATGGGACAAGGCGGTTCTCGAATATCTGGTACGCGGGAACCACGAGGTCGAGCGCAAGCTCGAGACATTCTGGAACGGTGTGAGCCTGAGCATCAATCGGCCGCGGCCGCCGAAGCCGGCGGACGAGAAGAAACCGACGACGGAGGAACGATAGGGCAGGATAGGCGGGATGGGCAGGACGGGAGCGCCTGCGGCCATGCGGCGCCGACGGCCTGCATAGCCGGCGGACGCATCGGCGTCAGTTCGCGCTGGGGGTGGGGCCCCAGCGCCAGTGGAAACAAGTCATTCACCACACGCTATGCGCATCGACATCAACGCCGACATGGGCGAGTCGTTCGGCGCCTACACGATCGGTCACGACGCCGGACTGATGCAATCGATCACCTCGGCGAACATCGCCGCCGGATTTCACGGCGGCGATCCGTCGGTGCTGCGCGCCACGATCCAGCTCGCGAAGGCGCACGGTGTGGCGGTGGGTGCGCACCCGAGTTATCCCGACCTGGTGGGGTTCGGCCGTCGCGCGATGGCGGTCTCGCCGAAGGAAGCCGAAGACTTCGTCCTCTATCAGATCGCGGCGGTGGGGGGTGTGGCGCGGGCGGAAGGCGTGCGCATGCAGCACGTGAAGGCGCACGGCGAGTTGTTCAACGTGGCGGCGAAGGATCCGGAGCTGGCGATGGCGATCGTGCGGGCCGTTGCGGCGTACGACGGATCGCTCATCGTGTTTGCCATGCCGCGGTCCGAAGTGTTGAAGGCGGGCAAGGCGCTCGGATTGCGTACGGCGAGCGAGGTGTTCGCCGATCGGATGTACGAGCCCGACGGCTCGCTGATGTCCCGGCGCAAGGCGGGCGCCGTGATCCACGCGCCCGACGTGGTGGTCGCCCGCGCCGTGCGGATGGTGAAGGAGCGCTCCGTGGTGGCCTCAGACGGGACGGTCGTGCCGCTGGAGGCCGAAACGATCTGCGTTCATGGCGATACGCCGGGTTCGGACGATCTGGCCGCGAAAATCCGGGCGGGTCTGGAGCACGCGGGGATTGTGGTGAGAGCGGTTGGAGCGAGTTGACACCTACCACGGAGGACGCAGAGGACGCGGAGGTTCAATCCTGCGCTTCGCCCTTCGACTGCGCTCAGGGCGTCCCGAGCAACGTCGAAGGACGAGGGTGAAGAATGACAGGGTTTTCCCTCCGTGTCCTCCGCGTCCTCCGCGGTGAAATCTCATGGACGTAGCCGCAGCCGCCGCACACACTCATGAGCGCCGCATATTCGGCTGGTGGCACGAGGCCGATCTCCGGGCGCGACGGGCATTCATCGCCGCGTCGCTCGGCTGGATGCTCGATTCGTTCGACGTCATGCTCTACGCGATGGTGCTCGCCGCGCTCATCGAGGATCCAGCGCTGCATCTGTCGACGAGGGTTGCCGGCGCACTCGGGTCGGTCACGCTGCTCGCGGCCGCGGCCGGCGGGATGGCGTTCGGTGTGATCGCGGATCGCATCGGCCGCAAGCGCGCGCTCATGGCCACGGTCCTGATCTACTCGGTTTTCACGGCCGCGTGCGGCTTCGCGCAGTCGGCCGTCCAACTGGCCGTATTCCGCGTGCTGCTCGGCATCGGCATGGGCGGCGAATGGGCGACGGGTGCGGCGCTGGTGTCGGAATCGTTCCCGGCGAGGCACCGGGGAAAGGCGCTCGCCTTCGTGCAGAGCGCCTGGGCGATCGGGTATGGTCTGGCGGCTGTGGTGAATTTGATCGTGATGCCATTCTGGGGCTGGCGCGGCGTGTTCTTTGTCGGCGTCCTGCCCGCATTGTTCACGCTCTGGATTCAGCGGCGCGTCGAAGAGCCGCCGATGTGGCAATCGGCATCGCAGGGCGAGCGCGGCCGGGTGAGCATGTTGTTCGAGCCGCACGTCGCCAGCATCACGATTGCGATCATGCTGATGAATTCGTGTTGCCTGTTCGCCTGGTGGGGACTGAACGGCTGGGTGCCCGCCTATCTGCGTCTCTCGACAGCGCAGGGCGGCATCGGCCTGTCCTCGTCGACCATGTCGTTCTTCGTGATCGCCATGCAGGTCGGCATGTGGTGTGGCTACGTCACCTTCGGCTTCATGGCCGACGCGATTGGCCGCAAACGGACCTACGTCATCTACCTGATTCTCGCCGCGATGCTGCTGCCTCTCTACGGCATTTTGCGGCAGCCGGCCGCGCTGCTCGTGCTCGGTCCGTTCGTGGCGTTCTTCGGTACCGGCTATTTCAGCGGGCTGGGTGCGCTGATCGCCGAGATCTATCCGACCGTGGTGCGCGCGACCGCGGCGGGAATCGGTTACAACTTCGGCCGCATCGCGAGCGCCGCCGCGCCGTATACCATTGGGTCGCTCGCAGCAACCCGTGGCTTCGGCGTGGCGTTCACCGTCACCGGCGCCGCCTTCCTGCTGGCGGCGCTCGCATGGATCTGGATTCCTGAGACGAAGAATCGGGAACTGGTCTAGGACCTACCACCGAGGACGCGGAGGACGCGGAGGCTGAATCCTGCCTTTCGCCCTTCGGCTGCGCTCAGATCCTCACGAGCAGCGTGGAGGGACAACGTTGATCGGGGCAGCCCGAGATTCGTCGAGCCGTGAAGGCAACAGGATTTTTCCTCCGCGTCCTCCGTGTCCTCCGTGGTTGATTCTTACGATACATTCCCTCTCACATACTTATTGAAATGATCGAGCGTGCGCTGCCACGCGAGCTTGGCGGCCGCTTCGTCATATCGCGGCGTCGTATCGTTGTGGAAGCCGTGCTGCGTGCCTTCGTACGTATACAGCGTATACGTCTTGTGGTTTGCCTTGAGCGCGGCTTCGTAGGCGGGGATGCCCTGATTCACGCCCTGATCGTTGCCGGCATAGTGGAGCAGAAGCGGCGCCGAAATCTTTGCGGCATCCTCGGCGCTCGGCTGGCGTCCGTAAAACGGCGCGCCGGCCGCGAGGTCGGCGCCGAGCCGCACGGCAAGATTGTTGACGATTCCGCCCCCGAAACAGAAGCCGACCGCGCCGAGTTTGCCGGTGCACGCGGCGTGGCCTTTCAGCCACTTCGCCGACGCCACGAAATCCTCGAACATTTTCGGTCCGTTCACCTCGCGGAATTTCACCGCGCCCTGTTCGTCGTTGCCGGGGAACCCGCCGACCGATGTCAGTCCGTCCGGGGCGAACGCGACGAAGTTCGCGACCGCGAGGCGGCGGGCCACGTCTTCGATGTACGGATTGAGCCCGCGGTTCTCGTGAATCACCAGGATGCCCGGCAGCTTGCCGCTGGCGTTCGCCGGCTTCGCGAAATAGCCCTTGATGCTCCCGTTCCCGGCCGGCGACGGAACGGTCGCGTATTCAGTCTTCAGCCGGGCATCGTCTTTCGGCACCTGCTGAGCCCATGCATAGTTCGGTCTGAGGCTTTCGAAGATCGCGGCCACGGTCAGCCCGCCGACCGCGAACCGCTGCGCGCGAGTCAGGAAATCGCGCCGGGTGATGTCGCCGTGCTGGTACTCGTGAAACAGATCCA
>QHWF01000060.1:12646-17305 GCA_003222455.1 Acidobacteriota bacterium | reverse complement strand
TTCGACGCGATCAACAGCGATTACGAACGGCACAGCCGGGCCGCGCTCGACATCGCGCGGGAGTACTTCGACGCCAGCCGGGTGCTCGGCGGTCTGCTCGACCGCATCGGGCTGTCGCCCGCCCGGACGACGGCGCCGGTGGTCGCTGACGGCTATCGCGCCGCGCTTTAGGACAAAAAGGGACGCATCTTCGTGACTGACAAACAGGACGACCCGCTCGAGAACGCGCGCGACCTGGGCCCGCCGGAGCTCGTCGAAACGCTCGATGAGCTGTTGCGGGGCGCTGGTGGAGCGACCAGCCGCGTGTCGACGGAGAAGTTGAGCGGATCCAGGGTCCACCGCCTTCGCGTGGACGTCGATCACCACGCTCGTTCGTTCATCGTCAAGCGGTTCAGCCGTGCCCATATCGCGCAGCGCAATCAGATGGTGGCGACACGGTGGCTTCCTGCTGCGGGCCTGGCAGACAGCGTGCCGGCGCTCCTGGGCGTCGCGGCGGAACGGAATGGCCGGCGCGTCTGGCACATCTACGAAGACCTTGGCGACTGCATGCTGGCCTGCAGGGATGCCGGCAAAGACCGGCGCCGGATCTTCCGATCCGATCCTGAACGAATCGAGTCGGCCGTGGCGTTGATTGCCCGGATTCACGCGCTCTTCGCCGGCCACCCGCTGCTCGCCGAGTGCCGGCTCTACGGCGATGATTTCGGCAGTCAATTCTTCGTCTCCGCGGTCAACGATGCGATCCGCTGTCTGGTGGCGCTCCTGGCCCGGAAAGATGAGGGGGCGTCGGCCTGGACCGATCTGCTGTGCCGCCTGCTCGCGAAGATGCACGAGCTGCGACGGCAGCAGGCGGAACGTGTCAACGCGGTGGAACGATTCGGCGGACCGGAAACGCTGCTCCACGGCGATCTCTGGCCGATCAACGTCATGGTCTCCGCGGACGGAGGAACACGGCAGGCCCGCCTGATCGATTGGGATCACGTGGGCGTCGGGTCGGTCACCTACGATCTCTCGACCTTCCTCACCCATTTTCCGCGCGAGGATCGTCAGTGGATTCTGGATCTGTATCTCCGCTGCATGAGCGCGTTCGGCATTCGCTTTGACCCGGATACCGACTGGAACCTCCTCTTCGACACGGCCGAACAGTCGCGACTGGCTGTCGCGATCGCCTGGGAAGCGTTGTCGGCCCTCGATCATCCCGCTGACTGGGCGTACGAGGAACTCGCCCTCGTCGAACAGTGGTTCGAGCTGCTCGAGCCCATTCTGCCCGTGGCCGCCGTGACGGAGGTGCGCCTGTGAAATATCTGATTGTGAACGCCGACGATTTCGGCGCGAGCTCCGGCATCAACCGGGGCATTCTCGAGACGCACCAGCGCGGCATCCTGACCAGCACGAGCCTGATGGTGAACATGCCGGCGGCGCTCGAAGCGATCGAGCTCAGTCGTGCCTTCCCGAAGCTCGGCATCGGCCTGCACGTGAACTTCACGGGCGAGAGCGAAGGCCCGGTCGTCGACATCGCCGACAGCGACGCGTGCCGTGTCGAGCTGGCGCGCCAGTTCGATCGGTTCGTGGCGCTCACCGAACGGTTGCCGAGTCATCTCGATTCGCACCATCACGTGCACCGCCGGGCCAATCTCCTGCCGTTGTTCGTCGATCTGGCCGCGCGCTACCGGCTGCCGCTGCGCGAGCACTCACGCGTCAAGTACTTCAAGCGGTTCTATGCGCAGTGGGACGATGACACGCACCTGGACTGGATCAGTCCGGAGAACCTGGTGCGCCTGCTCGACGCGGGGCTCACTCAGGAGTTCACCGAGCTCGGGTGCCATCCGGGGTACGTCGATCCGGAATTCCACTCGATCTACAACCTCGAACGCGAGGCGGAACTGCAGACGCTGTGCGATCCGATGGTGCGTGAGTGGCTGACGGCGTCGAACGTGACCTTGGTCAACTTCGGCGACGTCGGGAACCTCGCCGAAACCATTTCCGCCTGAGGGAGCGCGCCGTGGCTACCGTTGTCCTGTCGCCGCACAACGTCGTGAATGCCGCCGATCTCGGCGGGCATTTCTGGGTCTACATGCAGTACGCGCAGGCGCTGCGCCTCGTCGGCTGCGAGGTGTACTGGCTCGAGCGCTTTCATCCGACGGGCGATGGCGATCGGGATGCGGCCCATTTGAGCAATTTCGTGCGGCGGCTGGAGCGCTACGGCCTGGGCGGCAAAGTGATCCTCTGCTTCCAGAACGCTGCGGATGCCGGGAACTCTGCGGACCGTGAGAAGAGCGCGAAGCGCCAGCAGAGGCGCGCGGGCGCCCTGCAGTACGTCGGGACGTCAGAGGCCGAAGCGAAAGAGATCTTCCGCAACGCCGATCTGTTGCTGAATTTCAATCACTCCATCGAGCCCGATCTGCTGTCGTGCTTCAAACGGACCGCCCTCGTGGACATCGATCCGGGCCTGCTCCAGTTCTGGATGAGCACGGGACAGCTGCGGATTCCCGATCACGACGTGTATTTCACGACCGGCGAGACCGTGGGGACGCCGGGCGCGCTGTTTCCGGACTGCGGCCTTCCGTGGATCCGCATCCGGCCGCCAGTCTGTGTCGAGGCGTGGCCGTATACGCATGATGCCGCCTGCACGACGTTCACGACGGTCTCGAGCTGGTGGGCCGATGAATGGATCACCGACAGGAACGGCCTCTGTTACGAGAACAACAAGCGGGTGTCGTTCCTCGACTTCGTGGCGCTGCCGCGCCTGACCACCGAGACCCTGGAGCTCGCGCTGTACCTCGGCGATCATCCGGCGCCGCTGAAGGAGCGGCCCGCGCCGAGGGGATTCGCGCCCCGTCACCCGTTCATGACCGACCGGCAGCACCGCCGTCTGCTCGAAGAGCATGGCTGGACGATCCGGCATGCGACGGATGCGGCCGGCA
The DNA here is from genome assembly GCA_003222455.1 of Acidobacteriota bacterium. Taxonomy (GTDB): domain Bacteria; phylum Acidobacteriota; class Vicinamibacteria; order Vicinamibacterales; family CAVVIG01; genus QHWF01. The sequence goes on along the minus strand of QHWF01000060.1, from coordinate 14,384 downwards.
CGCCCGAGCTGTACCGCGCCTACATCCAGGGCTCACGCGGGGAATTCAGCTGCGCGAAGCCGTCCTGCATGGCGTTCCAGAACGCCTGGGTCAGCGACCGGACGCTCTGCTATCTCGCCAGCGGCAAGCCAGCCGTCGTGCAGCACACCGGCCCGAGCGCGTTCCTGCCCGACGGTGAAGGATTGTTCCGGTTTTCCACGCTCGAAGAAGCGGCGCAGGCGTTCGTCAGCATCAACACGTCGTACGAGCGTCACTGCCGCGCGGCGCGCGACATCGCCGAGACGCTGTTCGACGGGAAACAGGTCGTTGAAACGATTCTGAACCACTCGTTGTCGCGTGCGGCGGCCGATGCGGACCTGGCGGTCGACGACCTCGCGAGGCCGTGGACGGCGGCGGTCGGCGACACGGCGCCGAAGCATGTGGAAGGGGTGTGACGGGTTCATGGCGTATACCGTGATTCCTCTGCAGATCGACGAGCATCGCGACGCGCTTCGCAGGCTGTGGCGGGACAACTCGTACGACCCGGAGACGAACGTCTATGCCGCGGAGCGGTTCGACTGGCTCTATCGGGACACCGGTGCGAGCCACGCGCAGACGTGGCTGGCGGTCGAAAGCGAGTCCCAGCGCGTGATCGGCTGCGGCTCGGTTTTCCGCTCGAACCGGTCGTTCCGCGGGCAGATCGTTTCCGCCGGCGTCCCGGCCGTGTTCTTCGTGGACCGGGAACATCGTCTGGCGGGAGCGGCGCTTGGCATTCAGCGAGCGGTTCTCGGTGGCGGCTGCCGGAGCGGCCTCGACGTGTTCGTGGGCAAACCGAACCGCAGTGCCCGCGCGATCTGCGATCGCGTCGGCTACCGGCCGGTCGGCGACCTCCAGGAGTGGGTGCGGGTCGTGTGGGGCGACGACAGCCTGTCGGCGAGTCCGCGCGCGGCCGACTACGGCGATGAAATCGTGACCGCGGCCGACGACCGATTCGATCGGCTGTGGGACCGGGCGAAGGCACATTACCTGATGGCGGCGGAGAAGACGGCCGCATTTCTCAACTGGCGGTACGCGGGCTTCAAAGAGAATTACCGGTTCTATTGCCTCGTGCGTCAGGACGATCGCCGGCTGGTCGGGTACATCGTGTTCTACGCGATGTCCGACGGTGCAGTCATTACCGACCTGCTGTGCGAAGACCCGTCCGGGCCGGCCCTCGACAACCTGCTCCTCGGATTCTGTCCACGGATGCAGGGCGGAGGTCACGTGTGGGTCAGCCTGTTGTGCACCGGCATGCCCTCGTTCGAGGGTCAGCTCGAACAGGTCGGATTCCGGCGTGGAAAACACAGAGTGGCGCTGCTGGTGTACGTGAATCCGGACGCGGGCGCCGCGTTCCGCCACGAAATGCTCGATAAGAACAACTGGTTCATTTTTGCGGGTGAGATGGACGTGCTGCTGTCGGACGAAGTGTGGCGCGACCGCTCGGATCGTCGCAACGTGTTGGGTGACGCGGTCGCGTCTGCATCGTGATGGCTTATCACATCGTCCCTTTACGGCTCGAGGAGCACCGCAACGCGCTGCTCCAGTTGTGGAAGCGGAATTTCGAGGGCGCGTGGATGGACACGTGCGCCGATCGGCGGCTCCAATGGTTGTACCAGGAGAACCCATTCGGTCAAGCGCGGACCTGGCTGGCTGTCGACACCGAAAGCACCGAGGTGATTGGCTGCGCCTCCGTGTTTCCCTCGCACAACTACATCGGCGG
>QHWF01000060.1:0-12585 GCA_003222455.1 Acidobacteriota bacterium | reverse complement strand
TCACGGTCGAAAGTCGTCGTGCCGGGTTCGACTGCCTGATCGGAAAGCCTAACCGGAAGGCGTTGCCGATTTTCAGGCGCGTCGGCTATCGGTCGATCGGCGATTGCAGGAACTGGGTGAAGGCCCTTGACACGGACCTGGAGCCGGCTGACTTGAGCAACGGACCATGGTCGGATGAGCTCGTGAGCGCCGCGGACGAGCGCTTCGACGCCTTGTGGAATGCGGGGAAGTCGCAGTGTCGGATCGCGGGCGAGAAGACCGCCACCTATTTGAACTGGCGCTACCTCTCTTTCAAGGAGATGAGCTACGGCCTTTACTGTCTCGTCCATCGGAGTGATCAGCGGCTCGTCGGCTACATCGTATTCGCCCGGACGGAGAAGGGCGCCTTCATCGCGGAACTCTTCTGCGAAGACGTCTTCGGTTCCGTCGTCGACGACCTGCTGCTCGGATTTGCCGCGCGCATGCGAATGGAAGGGCAGGAATGGGTAGCGCTTTCGTATCTCGGTGCTGCCGCATTTGAAGACCGTCTGAAGCAGCTTGGCTTTTCACCGCGGCCCCGGGCGCGCGCCCTGGTCGCATACGTGGACCCGGACTGTGACGCCGATTTGCGTCACCACATCTTCGACAGTGAGAACTCGCTCGTGTTCGGAGGGGAGATGGACCTCTTCTAATGGCCTACACGATGATCCCGCTGTCGACCGATGAACATCGCGAGACGCTCCGCCGGATGTGGATAGAGAACTCGACGTACGACACGCGGACGAACGTGTGTGCCAGGCAGCGGTTCGAGTGGCTGTATCAGAAGAGCGCGTGGACCCGTGCGCAGACGTGGCTCGCCGTGGAAGACCGGCACGAAGCGGTGGTCGGCTACGGGTCGGTCGTCCGGTCTGACCGTTACTTCCGCGGCCGCGTCATTCCCGCCGGCCTCCCGGCCGTATTCGTCGTCGACAAGGCCCACCGGCTCGCGGCGGCGGCACTCGCCATTCAACGGGCGCTGCTCGCGGGCGGCAGCCAGAACGGCTTCGACGTGATGGCGGTCAAGCCGAACGACAAGTCGCAACCCATCGTCGCCCGTGTCGGCTATCAGCCCTTGGGCGACCTGGTGGACTGGGTGAAATCCGTCGGCGGCGACGGCGACCTGCCGGCGCGCTCGAGCGCCACCGAGTACTTCGACGATGTCGTGACCGTTGCCGACGTGCGGTTCGACGACTTGTGGAACCGGGCGAAAGATCGCTATCCGATGGTCGCGGAGCTCACGGCCGCGTTCCTGAACTGGCGGTACTGCGGCTTCAAGGAGAATTACCGCTTCTATTGTCTGTTCCGGCGGTCCGATCGTCAGCTGCTCGGCTATGTCGTCTTCTACGGCATGACCCAAGGCGTCGTCATCAGCGGAGTGTTCTGTGAAGAGCCCTGGGGGCAGATGCTCGACGATCTCCTCCTGGGATTCTGTGAACGGATGAAGGCCGAAGGTTATTGGTGGGTCACCCTGTATTACTTCGGTACGCCGTTGTTCAAGGATCGCCTCGAGCATATCGGCTTCACGCGACGGAACCATCGACGAACGTTCATGGCCTATCTGAACCCCGCGATGGATCCCGAGTGTCGCCGCGCCCTGCTCGACGAGAGCAACTGGTTCTTTTTCGGCGGTGAAATGGACGTGATGCTGCACGACGAAGTGTGGCGGGACGCGTCGACCGAGGTGGATCAGACCGTCGGACAGGATTCGGGAGCGTCGGCTTGACGAACGGAACGCGGCTAAGCCGTGGTTGCACGGCGAAATTGACCGTTTCGGACATTCACGCCGTGCAAGCACGGCTGGAGATGGACATCTGATATGTGCGGTATTGCAGGCATTCTGAACCTTACCGGTGAACCCGTCGATCCCTGCCTGCCACGGCGGATGATCGAGCGGCTGCGGCACCGCGGGCCCGATGGCGTCGGCTACTACGCGGACGCGGGCGTGGGGCTGGGCCACGCACGATTGAGCATTCTCGATCTGGCCGGCGGGCACCAGCCGATGTCGAACGAAGACCAGTCGCTCTGGATCACGTTCAACGGCGAGATTTTCAACTACGTCGAGCTGCGCGAGGAGCTCGTCCGGCGCGGCCACCAGTTCGCCACCCGGTCGGACACGGAAGTCATCCTCCACGCGTACGAAGAGTACGGCGAGGCGTGCGTCCGCCATTTCAACGGCCAATGGGCGTTCGCCATCTGGGACACGCGGGCCCGCACGCTGTTTCTGTCGCGGGATCGGCTGGGCGTGCGTCCCTTGTTCTACCGCGCCTCGCGCGAACAGTTTGCCTTCGCGTCCGAGATCAAGTCCATCCTGGCGCTGCCCGGCGTGCCGCGCGAGATCGATCCGATCGCGCTCGATCAGATCTTCACCTTCTGGGTCTCGCTCCTGCCCCCCGGGCATTCGATGACGGTCGACGGCGGCGTCGTGACCGTGAAGCGGTACTGGGAGCCGCGATTCGCAACGACCACGAACGGCGCGCATTCCGAGGACTATTACGCCGACGCCCTGCGCGATCTGCTGCGCGATGCGACCCGGCTGCGCCTGCGCTCGGACGTGCCCGTCGGTGCGTATCTGAGCGGCGGCCTCGATTCGACGGTGATCACGGCGCTCATCCGACAGTGCTCCGACGTCGAGCTGCGGACGTTTTCGATTACGTTCGACGATCCGGAATTCGACGAGAGTGCGTTTCAGCGCGAAGCCACCAGGTTCCTGCAGACGGATCATCAGGAGGTGCGCTGCTCGTATGCGGACATCGGGCGCGTCTTTCCGGACATGATCTGGCATACGGAAAAACCGGTGCTGCGGACCGCGCCGGCGCCGCTGTTCCTGCTCTCGAAACTGGTGCGCGACCATCAGTACAAGGTGGTGCTCACCGGCGAGGGGTCCGACGAGATCCTCGGCGGCTACGACATCTTCAAGGAAGCCAAGATCCGCCGCTTCTGGAGCGCGCAGCCCGATTCCCGGCTCCGGCCGACGCTGCTGAAGCGGCTGTACCCGTACCTGCCGAACCTGCAGAACCAGTCGAGCGCGTATCTGCAGGCGTTCTTTCACGTCGGATCGCAGGACACCGCCGATCCGTTCTTCTCGCACGTGCCGCGCTGGGAGCTGACGGCGCGATCGAAGACGTTCTTCTCGGACGCCGTGCGCGCGGAGACCGAGGGCTACGACGGGTACGCCGAGCTCCGGACGATGCTCCCGGCCGACTACCATCGGTGGGATCCCTTCTGCCAGGCCCAGCACCTCGAAACCGGGCACCTCCTGCCCGGCTACATCCTGTCGTCGCAGGGCGACCGCATGGCGATGGCGCATTCGGTCGAGGGACGGTTTCCGTTCCTGGATTACCGCGTCGTCGAATTCGCGGCCGGGCTCGCGCCGTCGTTGAAGATGAAAGTGCTCGACGAGAAGCACCTCCTCAAGCGGTGTGCGAAGGATCTCATCCCGCCGTCGGTCCGCGCGCGCTCGAAGCAGCCGTACCGCGCGCCCGACGGCAAGAGCTTCTTCCACAGCGCGCGGCCCGGTTACGTCGACGAGCTGCTGGCGCCGGAACGCGTCCGCAAGGACGGCCTCTTCCATCCGCAGGCGGTGGCGAAGCTGGCGCAGAAATTCCGCGAGGGCAAGGCAATCGGCATCAAAGACAACATGGCGCTGACCGGCATTCTTTCGACGCAGCTGCTCGTCGATCAATACATCACACACTTCGGTGAAAGGGACAGTCATGACTAACTACGAGCTCGAGCTCCGGCAATTCATCGTCGAGAACTTCCTCTTCGGCAAGGAGGACGCGCCGCTGGCCAACGGCGATTCCTTGCTGGAGCTGGGCATCATCGACTCGACGGGCGTTCTGGAGCTGGTGAGCTTTCTCGAGCAGAAGTACGGCTTCACCATCCAGGACGAAGAACTGGTCCCGGAGAACCTCGATTCCATCGATCGGCTCGTGCAGTTCGTGAGACGAAAAGCCGAAATCGCGGCCTGAACGCCCTTCAAGGGCTGCGGCTACAGACGACGGCGGCGGCGACAACAAACACAGTGCGGACCTTGCGGTCCGCGACCACCGGGAGCACAACATGCAGGTAGAAGAATTCCTCGAGGGCAGCGCGCGCCGCTTCCCCGACAAAATCGCGCTGGTTTGCGACGGCCAGCGCTGGACCTATCGACAGATCGACGAGCGGGCGAACGCGCTCGCGCACGCGATGATCGACGCCGGCGTGCGCCGATCCGATCGGGTCGCCGTGTATCTGGACAACTCCGCCGACGCCGTGGTGTCGGTCTTTGCCGCGCTCAAGGCCGGCGGCGTGTTCCTGGTCGTCAATCCGAGCGTCAAGCCGGAGAAGCTCGCGTACATCCTGAACAACTGCCGCGCCACGTGCCTCGTCACCGACGCCCGCAAGGTCCAGACGCTGCAAGACCTGTGGCCGGACACACCGCATCTGGCCAGCGTCTTCGTCGCCGGCGGCTCCGGCGTGGACGCGCCCGGCAAGCACACTGTGTCGTTCGACGCCCTGCCCGGCGCCGCGACCGCCCCCCCGCGAAAACAGTGCATCGACGTCGATCTGGCGGCGTTGATCTACACCTCGGGTTCGACCGGCCGGCCCAAGGGCGTGATGTTGACGCACTTGAACATCGTCTCGGCGGCGACGTCGATCACGACGTACCTGGAGAACACGCCCGACGACATCGTGCTGAACGTGCTGCCCCTGTCGTTCGACTACGGCCTCTACCAGGTCCTGATGACGTTCAAGATCGGCGGCACGCTCGTGCTCGAGAAGTCGATCGGCTATCCGTACGCGCTGATGGAGACGTTGCGCCGCGAGCACGTCACCGGGTTTCCGATCGTGCCGACGATCGCCGCGGTCCTGCTGCAACTCAACCTGAAAACGCAGGACTTTCCGAGCCTGCGCTACATCACGAACACGGCGGCGGTGCTCCCGACGGAAAAGATCCGTCAGCTCCGCGAGGCGTTTCCGACGGCGACCATTTATTCGATGTACGGACTCACCGAGTGCAAGCGCGTGTCGTACCTGCCTCCCGATCAGATTGACGTCCGTCCGACGTCGGTTGGACGCGGCATGCCCAACGAAGAGGTGTACATCATCGACGATCGGGGCGCGCGCGTGGGTCCCGGCGTGGTGGGTGAGCTGGTCGTTCGCGGATCGAACGTGATGAAAGGCTACTGGGAGCTGCCGGACGAAACGAGCCGGGTCCTCAAGCCGGGCCCGCTGCCCGGTGAGATGGTGCTGCACACCGGCGATCTGTTCCGGACCGACGATGAGGGCTATTTGTATTTCGTCGGCCGCAAGGACGACATCATCAAGACGCGCGGCGAGAAGGTGAGTCCTCGCGAGGTCGAGGAAGTCCTGCATCGGCTGGACGGCGTGGCCGAAGCGGCGGTCGTGGGTGTGCCCCACGAAGTCCTGGGCCAGGCAATCAAGGCGGTGCTCAGGCTCCATCCCGGCATCGTGCTGACGCGCCACGACGTGATGCGCCATTGCGCGGCGAACCTCGAAGATTTCATGGTGCCCCAGGTCGTCGAATTCCGGGACGTCCTGCCCCAGACTACGACCGGAAAAATCAGCAAGCGCGAGCTGAGCGCGCCTGCGGGAGTCGACGCATGAGCGCCACGTCCGCGTTTTCCGCCGAGGTTCTGAAGATCGATGCCGCGCAGACGGCCGAACGCATCGAGATCGCGATCCGCGACATCGTCGTCGGCCAGTTGCGGCGGAAAGGTGCCGTCCTCGGATTGTCGGGCGGTATCGACAGCAGCGTCACCGCCGCCTTGTGCGTGCGGGCGCTCGGTCACGATCGGGTGATCGGGCTGTTCATGCCGGAGGCGGATAGTGCGCCCGAGAGCCTCGATCTCGGACGGCTCATGGCCGAATCGCTCGGCATCCGCACGTTTCTCGAGGACATCACGGCCATCCTCCAGGGCGCCGGCTGCTACCGCCGGCGGGATGACGCGATTCGGGCGGTCCTGCCGGAGTACGGCGACGGATACAAGTGCAAGATCGTGCTGCCGGATCTGGTCCACAGTACGGCCTATCCGGTGTTTTCCGTCGTCACCCGATCGCCCGCGGGTGTCGAGAAGAAGGTGCGCCTGACCGCCGATGCGGCCCTGGGAATTGTCGCGGCCAGCAATTTCAAGCAGCGCACGCGCAAGATGCTCGAGTACTACTACGCCGATCGGTATCAGATGGCGGTGGCCGGCACGCCCAACCTGCTGGAGTACGATCAGGGGTTCTTCGTCAAGAACGGCGACGGGGCAGCCGACTTCAAGCCGATCGCCCACCTGTACAAGTCGCAGGTCTATCAGCTCGCCGATTACCTGGGCGTTCCGGCGGACATCCGGTCGCGTCCACCCACGACCGACACGTATCCGCTCGAGCAGTCGCAGGAGGAGTTCTACTTCTCGCTGTCGCTCGAGAAGACCGATCTGTGTCTGTTCGGCAGAAACCACGGGGTGCCGCCCGCCGACGTCGCGGCGGCCACCGGACTGTCGCCGGAGCAGGCGGAGCGCGTGTACGCGCTGATCGATTCGAAGCGCGTGGCCACGCGTTATCAGCATCTGTCACCCGTCCTCGTCGAGGATCTCGGTCATTAAACGTGATCAGCACCCGATTTCGCGTGTGTGCACTCCTGATGATGGCTCTCCCTCTTGCGGTACCGGCACGAGGCGGCGAACCGCCGTCACCGCAGGGAGGGGGAGGCCGCGCGCCCGCGGCGGCGCAGACCGCGTTTGTCGAAGTGGCGAAGCTGCGGCTGCCGAGAGTGTCGCGGCCGCCGCAGCTCAAGGAGTTTCTCAACGGGACGCCGCGGGAAGCAGAGGCCGTCGTCACCGGATTCCGTCAGCGCGAGCCCGGCGACGGCATGCCGGTGAGCCAGGCGACGGCCGCGTATCTGTCGTATGACGACCGGAACCTGTATGTGGTGTTCGTGTGCGAAGACGCCGGCGGCGCGCGCGGCCACATGGCGAAGCGCGAAGAGCTCAACGACGACGATCTCGTCGGCGTCTATCTCGACACCTTCAACGATCGCCGCCACGCCTACGGGTTCGAGGCGAACCCGCTCGGCCTGCAACGCGACGGCCTGTTCAACGAAGGCCAGAAAACGGATTACACGTTCGACGCCGTCTGGACGACCGATGGACGCCTGACGGCGAAGGGATACATCGTGTCGATGGCGATCCCGTTCAAGAGCCTGCGGTTCACGAACGGCGACGTGCAGACCTGGGGCATCGCCCTCAGGCGCAAGATCCTGCGCACGAACGAAGAGGCGTACTGGCCCTTCATCACCCAGCGCGTGTCGGGCTTCATCAACCAGATGGCCGCCCTTGAAGAGATGAATCATGTGGCTCCGGGCCGCAACGTGCAGATCACTCCGTACGGCACGTTCACGGGCTCGCGCCACCTCGATGGCTCCATCGCCGCCTTCCGCACGCAGACGGAACAAAGCGGAGGCGTCGATTCGAAGGTCGTGATCAAGGACGCGTTGACGCTCGACGTGACCGCCAATCCCGATTTCAGCCAGGTGGAGTCCGACGAGCCGCAAGTCACGGTGAACCAGCGCTACGAAGTGAAGTTCCCGGAGAAACGCCCGTTCTTCATGGAGAACGCCGGCTATTTCCAGACGCCGGTGAACCTCTTTTATTCACGCCGCATCATCGAGCCCCAGGTGGGCGCGCGGCTCACCGGCAAGGTGAACCAGTGGGCGGTCGGCGCGCTCGTCATGGACGACCGGGCGCCGGGCGCGCTCGTCGCGACGAGCGATCCGCGGCACGGCGATCGCGCCGGTGCGGGGGTGTTCCGTCTCCAGCGTGAGTTCGGATCGCAGTCGAGCGCGGGCGTGCTGGTCACGAGCCGCGATTTCGGCTCGAGCTCGAATCGCGTCGCAGGGTTCGACACGCGCCTGAAACTGACCCGCAACTGGTATTTCACGGGCCAGATGATGGACAGCGAAACCGAGCTTGCCGGCAAGCGGTTTTCAGGACAGGCGTACCTGGCCCGATTCGACTACAGCGGACGCCACTTCTCACATTCCACGAGCTATACCGATCTGGGGCCCTCGTTCCGCAGCGACATGGGATACGTCAGGCGCGTGAACCTTCGCGCCGTGTCCGAGTACGCCGGATACCTCTGGTACCCGAAGGGCCGCGGTCTGCTGCTTAGTTTCGGTCCGTCGATGTCCGTCTCCGGCGACTGGGATCATCAGAACCTGTTGCAGGACTGGAACCTGTATCCGAGCTTCGTGTTGAACTTTCCACGGCAGACGCAGGTCAAAGTGGCCCAGTCGCGCTCGTACGAATTGTTCGACGCGATCGGGTTCCGGACGAATATCAGCGAGCTGAGCGTCTATAGTTCACTGGCGAAATCGTTCGGCGTCTCCTCGTCGTTCACGACCGGCCAGGCGGTCAATTACGCGCCCGCGTCCGCGATCGCGCCGTTCCTGGGCCAATCGAGGAGCGCGTCGATTGGATGGACGTGGCGTCCGGCCGAGCGGCTGCGGATCGACAACTACTACTTCTTTACACACCTGGGCGAAAGCGCCGGTGCCGTCCCGGTCGCCGCCGCCGGGCGGCAGACCGTGTTCGACAACCACATCGCCAGACTGAAATTGAATTACCAGTTCACGCGTGCGCTCTCGGTTCGATCGATCGTCGATTATTACGCACTGCTGCCGAACGAACGGTTGATCGAGTACACGCGGTCCAAGGTCGTGACGGGTGATCTCCTGCTGACGTATCTGATCCATCCCGGCACGGCGTTCTACATCGGCTACACGAACCGCATGGAAAACGTGGCGATCGATCCCGGCCTGCCCTCAGCCCTCCGGCTGACGTCGTCACCCGGCACCGTCACCAATCGGCAGCTCTTCACCAAGGTCAGTTATCTGCTTCGTTTTTGAGAAGCAATGGGGCGTTGCAATGTGCGCAGAAGCTCTCGCGCGAGTCGAATCGATTCTGGCGCAGGCCGGTATCGGCAATCCCGCCAAGGACGCGCTCGCGATTATCGAGGCGGCGAAACACCTGGCCGACAAGAATAATCACCTGTTGTGCGCGCTGGCCATGGCCGCGGACCGCGCCGCGGGCACGCCGCTCGGGTATGTCACCGGCCGCGTCAACTTCATGGCGCTCGACTTGTCGGCGGCTCCGGGGGCGCTCGTGCCGCGGGACGAGACCGAGCTCCTGGGATGGACGGCGCTGCGGATGTTGAACGATTTTCCTGTCGACGCTGAGCATCGCCTGATCGACATGTGCTGCGGATCGGGCAACCTGGTGTGCGGCATCGCGTCGTACAACCCGAACGTGCGTGCGTGGGCCAGCGATCTGGTAGACGATGCGGTGCGGCTGGCCCAGTTGAATGTCCGCCGGCTGCAACTGGCGAAACGCGTCGAGGTGGTGCAGGGCGACCTGTTCGACGCCCTCAGCGGACGCGGACTCGAAGGGACCGTCGACGTAATCGTATGTAACCCGCCGTATATTTCGAGCGGACGTCTCGATCGCGATCGCGCCGAGCTCCTGACGCACGAACCGCGTGCGGCCTTCGACGGCGGACCGTTTGGCGTCAGTATTTTTCAGCGCGTCGTGCGTGGCGCCCTCCTGTTCCTCAAACCCGGCGGGACGCTGCTGTTCGAAATCGGGCTCGGTCAGGAACGCCAGGTCGCGATCCTCTTCGACCGCACGGGAGGTTACGATCCCGTCACGACCGTCAACGACTGCCAGGGCCACGCACGCGTGATCGCCGGCCGCCGCCGACTCGTCTAGCAGGCTGCTGAAAAACGCAGCCTGAAGTGAAAAGTTAAAACAGAAAAGTTAAAAGCAGGCGGAAAATCGCACTTTTCTGTTTTGGCTTTTCAGTTTTAACTTCAGGTCGGGGCCTTTTTCAGCGACCTGCTAGGAGTGCGTCCGAGTAACTGACGCCGTAGAACGCAAAGGCCGCGAAGGCCGCAAAGTAATCCCTTTATTACTCTGCGTCCTTTGCGCTTGCCGGGCCGAAGCTCATTGAAGTCCCTTGAGCGAAGGCCGGACCTCTGCGTTCGATCGTGACGTTCTCCAGTCCCCCCTTCCTCACCCGCGTCGCAACTCCTCCTTCACAATTCGCCCTTCCACAACTCAGCCGGACCACTTGCGCTACGCTGGTGCCGGAGGAGAACGCATGACCCTGCTCAGTGCGGCCTTGATGGGTTGGCTTGCGGCCGTGCCGGCGGAACGGCCGGTGATTGTGGTCCAGGCGCCGGACGCGCCGGTGCGGCTCGATCGAGCGACCGTCCTGCAGGGAACGGAGGGTCCACCGGTCGTTCTCTATTCGGCGACGAACCTCACCGAGGCGCAGCTCGAGCAGTTCACCGTGATGGCGTTCGTGTTCGACGCGAACGGCGCCCTGAAGGCGCGCCAGGTCGCGCCCGGCCGGCGGACGCTCGATCCGCGTGAGACGAAATACTCGGCGCTGGTCCTCGACGGATCACCCATCGAACCGAACTTTGTCATTGTGATCGGCGCGAACCAGGCGCAGCGGGCCGGTTCGGAAGTCTGGTGGCGTGCGGACCTTCAGCCCGCCGCCGAAGCGGCGGTCCCGCTGAAGAAGCGGTGACTTCATTTTTTCGGCCAGACGACCCCCTGATCTTTCTTCGTGATTGGCCCCGGACCTTTGTAGGTGAACTTCTGCACCCGCTGCCCGCGGTAGGTTTCGGTGGTGAAGATATTGCCCTTCGAATCGGTGGCGATGCTGTGCACGCCGTAGAATTCGCCGGGCTGCCGCCCGCCTTCGCCGAACGTCGTCAACAGTTCGAGCGATGTTCTCGCCGTCCGCAAGGTAGAGATAGGTCTGCGGCGCGTCCCGCGAAAAGTCGATGTCCCACACCGATCCGGAGCCAAGCGTCTCCTTGTTGATGAACGTCTCCTTCACGAACATGCCGTCAGGCTTGAACACCTGGATCCGATCGTTCACACGGTCGCACACGTAGAGCAATCGATCGGTGGAGAGCTCGGCGCAGTGCACCGGGTTGCGGAACTGCTGCGCCGGTGGGGCGTTCGGATCGTAGTTCCCGGGATTGGCGTCGTCGGGCTTGTGGCCGTAAGCGCCCCAGTGCCGCTTGTACTGGCCCGTGTCGGCGTCGTAGACGATCACGCGATGGTTGCCGTAGCCGTCGGCGACGAACACCTCGTTGGCCATCCTGTCAACGAACGTTTTCGCCGGCAGCCGGAGATTGTCGGTGTCGTTGCTCCCCCGGCTCTGGCCACGCTTGCCGATCTGCATCAGAAATTTTCCGTCCTGCGTGAACTTCAACACCATGCTGTCGTTGAAATAGCCCTGAACACCGGCCGTCTGGCTCTCGTCGAGCGCTCCCGGCTGTCCGCGACCGGTGGTCTGGCCTCGAGCGCCTGCCGGCGGCTGCCCCCGGCCATTGCCGCCAATCCAGACGTTGCCCTTGTAGTCCACCGTGATGCCGTGGTTCGACTCGGGCCAGTCGTACCCTGCGCCTGGTCCGCCCCAGTGGCCAATCACGCTGCCGTCCTGGTCGAACTCGAGGATCGGCGGCGCCGGTGCGCAGCACTGCGCGATGCGCGGAGTCGTGGTCGCGTGCACCTCGCCGGGTTCGAGCGATCCCGCGCGATGAATGATCCAGACGTGATCCTGCGCGTCCACCGAGACGCCGATCGTCTGTCCGAGGATCCAGTGATTGGGCAACGGCTTCGGCCACAGCGGATCGACTTCGAATCGTGGCGCGACGTTGCCGGCGGCCGACACGCTCGCCCGCTTCTCGAGCAGGTGGGCGCCAATCGCGAGACCGGCCAGCAGGGCGAGCAGGAGCGTGCCGATGGCGAGGTTGTGCCTCATCGTTGTCCTTTCGTGGAGCTCGAGCCGAGTCACATCCGATTCAACCGCGGCGTCTCATCACCACAGTGGCTGCTGACGCATCGAACGGCGATTCTTCCTCGCACGTTCAGAACGTGAAAGCCCATTGCGTTCCGCCGGAACGCACGAATGCGCGCAGTCAACCACGTACCTTCAGTGAAGGGTCGCGCTCCGTGCCGCCGGTGTCGGCGCGGGCGGCGGAAACCGGCAGGCGGACGGTAAACGTGCTGCCACGCCCCGGTCCGGCGCTCGACGCTTCGATGCTCCCGGCGTGCAGCAGCACGATCTCGCGCGTGATCGACAAGCCGAGACCGAGGCCGCCGAGCGCCTCGTCCCGGACAGGAAGCCCCTGGGCAAAGGGTTCGAATATCTGCTGCAACAGATTGGCGTCGATGCCGGCGCCGTTATCTTCGACCTGCACCTCGACCTTCTCGTCTACGCGCCGGCCGCTCACGGTGATGCGGCCGCCCTTCGGCGTGAATTTGATCGAGTTGGTCAGCAGATTGATGAACACCTGCTGCAGGCGTAGATTGTCTCCCCAGACGCGCAAGCCGGGATCGTCGAGTCCCAGCGTCAACGTGATATGTTTTGCGGCGGCTTCCTGCCGGACGGCCTCGAAAGAGGCCTCGATCGGCGTCATGATCAGGAGCCGGACCGGATGGATCGACAGGCGGCCGCGCGAACCGCGCGAGTAGTCGAACAGATCCTGGACGAGACGTTGCT
>QHWF01000059.1 GCA_003222455.1 Acidobacteriota bacterium | reverse complement strand
GGTAAACGCTTACAGGCCGCGAAAGCCATGCTCTACCAAGGCGCACGATTTGCGGCGGCCAGACGTCGAACGAGCCGGCGGGGAGCAAGAAAAGTGCCGCAAGGTCGGCGGCGGCGGGATGGGGTGTCGTCGAGGCCGAGGAGACGTTGCCTGAGATGGGATTTCGACGGGCGGAACGGCCGGACGAACCGAGCGATGGAGCTCGCAACAGACAGCCCGGTCGTCAACGGCCACGGCCAGGCTTCCGAGGCGGAGGAAACCTTGAAGGACGGCGATGGCCCAGTATGTTCGATGCCAGCCACGACTCGAGGAACGCGCGCGCCTCGACGATCTCGTCGTCGCTCACGACATGCGCGCGACGGGTGTACAGCCGGAGTTGCACGTCGGCTCCTTTCGCCGTCAGCACCTGCGCAGTTTCCCGAACGCGCGCCGCAGGCACCCATTCATCGACGTCGCTGCCGGTGACGAGCACGCGCAACCCCACGAGGGTTCTCGCGGCAGGCTGCCAATTGGTGCCCGGCGGCCAATGAGGCCGCCGGTGAAGACGACGAGAGCGCCGCAGCGGCCCGGATGGCGCACGGCGTACTCCACCGCGAGACACGCGCCCTGCGAGAAGCCGATGACGGCGATCCGGCCCGCGCTGAGGTGACCGCCTCCGGCCGCGTCACGGACCACGGCGTCGCATCGTTCGATGGCGCGCGACAAAGACGGCTCGTTTGAAGCCACAGGCTCCATGAACCGGTTCGGATACCAGCTGCCTCCATCGGCTGCGGGCGCCAGCCATCGGCCGCCGTCAAGACCAAGACGCGCGGCCAGATCGATCACCGCGTCCGGCGTGCCGCCGCGTCCGTGCAGCAGCACGCCGGCGAACTGTGCCGCGCCCGGCGGCCGTCCGGCCTCGAGCACAGCGGGCGGAATTCCGAATTCTGAATTCTGAATTCTGAATTCGTTCATGCCTGCGGCGGCACATCGCCGCCGATGAACGTGGCGCTCGTGCGCCGCGATGGCGTGACGCCCGAAGCCGCGCTCGCCTCCGTTTCCTTCCGGGCCTGAGCGGCGCCGCCGGGTCCGGCGGCCGCCGCCATCGTCGCCGGCCGGTTGTGCTCCGGCACGACGATCGGCTCGAGCATCGCCACGATCTCTTCACGCCGGTGCTCGAACCACGGCGGCAGCAGGAGCTGCATGCCGAGCTGATCGATCGGTTCGTCACGGGCGAAACCCTCAGGGACCGACGCGGCGCATTCGGTGAGGATGCCGCCCGGCGACCGGACGTAAATCGAGTGGAAGTAGTTGCGATCCTTGATCTCCGAGCAATCGGTGTAGCCCAGCTCCTCGTACAGGTTTTTCTGCTCGGCCAGCGCTTCGTCGGTTCCGATATCGAGCGCGAGATGGTGGCCCGTGCCGGCGCCGAATCCCCAGCTGCCGGTTGCGCGGTCCGGCTCGTGGTGCAGGACGAGCGTTTTCCCCGCACCGCCGGTGCCAACCTCGAACCGGTGATACGCACCGTCGGTCCCGGTCTTCCGGAATCCGAGCGCCTCAACGAAAAACCGTTCCTGCTCGGCGGTCTCGCGCACCGACAGCACGGGTCCGTGAAATCCGCGCGCCGCAACATCGGCGCCGATCTCGCCGGTCGTCCAGCCGGCCCGCGTGTCGTCCGCGTCCTCGATGACCTCCATCAACAACCCCGACGGGTGCCGCAGCCGGATGAACGACTGGCCGAAGCGCTCCTGCGCCTCACTGTGATCGACCGCGTGGCGGCTCAGGTGATCGGACCAGAAGGAAAGCGACCCCTTCGGGACGGCGAACGCCGTGGATGAAATCTGTCCGGCACCGGGCCGCCCCGCGATCCGGCGATACGGAAACGTCGTCAGCACCGAGCCGATGTCGGCGTTCGCATTGGCGTAGTAGAGGTGGTAATGCGCGTAGCGGCCGTCGAACAGGACAGTCTGCTTGATCAGTCGCAGGCCCAGCACCTGTGTGAGAAAGTCGAGGTCGTCCTGCGCGCCGCTGGCGCACAACGTGATGTGGTGGAGGCCTTTGATAGCCGGTTGGGACATGGTTCATCTCCCTCATGAGACGTTTCGTTTGGTTGCTGGCCACGACGATCAACGCAGAACGGAACCCGCAGAGAAAGCCGGTCATTTAGAACCCGACTTTGACCGCCAACTGGATTTGACGCGCCGTGCCCGCAAGCGTCGTGATCCGCCCCGCCGTCGGACTATACGTCCCGCCGCCGTTTGGCGCCTGAACGAAGATATTCGCGCTCGGCTGCCCGAAGTTCGTGCGGTTCGTCAGATTGAACCCTTCCGCGCGCAATTGGATCGACGGGCCCGATTGAGCACGCCGTGAAGCCGCGCCAATCCTGATGGTCTTCTGCAACGCGAGATCGAACGTCATGAAATCGGGCCCGGTCAAGCTGTTTCTGCCGGCATGGCCGAGCACACCGGGCGCCGGCAGCGTAAAGGCGGTCGGATCGAACCATCGATTGATGTCGCCCGTCACGACGGTCTCGATCGTGCGGCCGGAGGCGAGGTTCGGCCGCTGCGCGGCGGTGCCGAGGCCCGACTGATCGAAACCGATCGCAGGTGTGAACGGGCTGCCGCTCGTGTAGCTCAGAATCGCGCTCACCAGCCATCCTTCCACGAACGGGTTCCCGCTGAACGGAAGGGCGAACACGCCGCTCGCTCTGACGACGTGGGTTCTGTTGAAGCCGCACAGACCCTTGTCGTAGCCGGGGTCGTAGGGGTTGGTCGATGCCGTGCCGCCTTCGCCGCCGAAATTGCCCGAGCTGAGGTCGGTGCATTTCGACAGCGTATAAGCCAACTGGGCCTGCAGGCCGCGGTCGAACCGGCGGTTGAGGCTCATCTGCAGCGAACGGTAGTCCGATGTCGCGAAGGCGGTGCCGGTATTGAGGACGGAAAACTTCGGGTTGGCACGTGCGTTCGGCGTGATGCCCGCGACGGCGCCGCGCGGCACCCCGTAGACGACGCTGCCGTCGGCGAGCGTTGCCGGCGCGACCGGATTGACATCGCGCTGCTTGAACAGGTTCTCGCTGTGCGACCCGACATATCCGATCGTGATGGTCGACCGCAGCACCTCGCGCTGCACGTTCACGTTCCACTGCTCCTGATACGGCGTGCTCCTCGTCTGGTAGTCGATGCCCTGGCTCTGCGTCGGGAGCGCGGCGACGACCGACGTGAACGGCGTCGGGAACGCCGGCGGGACCACCGACAGGTCTTGACGACCGATTGTGTACGGCGGATTGAGATAGTAAGCGGAGGCGTAGACGCGAGGCGCGACCACGTTGTGAAAGATGCCGAACCCTGCCCGGATCGCCGTCCGGCGATCGCCGAACGGATCGTAGGCGATGCCGAGCCGGGGATCGAAGTTCCTGAGCGACGCGTTACCGGCAAATACCGTCCCGACCGGCGTGAACGCGGGCGACTGCGGCGGATCCACCAGGGTAATTCCCGGCGTCACGGTGGCATTGGTGGTTGGCGCGTACCGCAGTCCGAGGTTCAGCGTCAGCTGCGAGGTCGCTCTCCACTCGTCCTGGAGGTAAGCCGTGAAGTCGTTCTCGCGGAACTCGCGGTAGGCGTTGTCCTGCCCGGGCAGCGCGCCCACGATCGACGCCGGCTGGTTCTGCAGGAAGGTCTGAAGGCTCGTGAACGTCCACACGCCGCCCCACTGGAACGGCGCGTTGATATCGGTCGCGAGCCGATCGAACGAGCCGCCGAAGCTGACGCTGTGGCTTCCGCGGCTCACATAGAAGTCGTCCGCCACCGAGTACCGGCGCTGGAGGATGTCGAACGGATTCAGTTGGTTCGCCCCGATCGTCGTGATGTTGGGCGCCGGCGTCACCGTCCCGTTCATTCGACCAGGGAAAAACGCGAGCGCGGGCACCGCACCGGTATTGTCGGCCAGCTCTCGTGTTCGCACGAGGCCGAACCGCATCTGATTGATTACCGACGCCGAGAGCAGCCGCCGCTCCTCGCCCATGAAGTACTGGTTGTTCGTTCGGTTGGTCGCCGGCCACAAGGGAATATTCGATCCACTGAACGGCTCGAAGAGATACGCCGTGTCGGAGACATACCGCGCCATCAGGGAATCCTTCGATGACAAGGTGTAGTCGACGCGTTCGAGCATGTAGTGTTCGTGCCCCGTCGTGGCATCGACCTGGCCGATCTGCCCGACGCCGCCGCCCAATGCGTCGGTCGGCAACGGATAGAGATCCAGGACCGGCCTGATCGCCGGGTGCACACCGACGTTGGTCAGCACGCCGCCGATGGGAATCACCCCGTTGTGCGCATTCGCGTCGGGTACGGTCGCGATTCTCGTCTCGGACAGGCTCTGGACGATGCCTTCGTAGTTGACGAAGAAGAACGCCTTGTCCGATTTGATCGGGCCGCCGACGCTGCCGCCGAACTGGTGCTTGCTGAACGGCGGCTTGGGTCGGGCCGGGTCGTCGAAGAACTGGCGCGCGTCGAAGGCGCTGTTGCGCACAAACTCCAGCATCGATCCATGGACCGCGTTGGCGCCCGACCTGGTGATCGCATTGATCGCGGCGCCGCCGCCGCCAAACTGCGCGCTGTAGGTGTTGGTCAAGGTTTGGAACTCGGCGATCGCTTCGACGCCGAGGGTCGTGCCGAGCACGCCCGACCCGGCGGCACGGTTCCAGAAGTTCGCCGTGTTCTGGTTGTCGAGCAGGAACGCCTGTCCCTCGGGTCTTCCTCCCGCCACCGAGTAGACGGGCTGCCTGCCAAATAAGGACCCGGCAAACGAGATCGAGGTGACGCCCGGCGACAGCGTCACCAGTTGCGCGAAATTCCGGCCGTTCAGCGGGAGCTCGGCAATCTGCTTCTGCTCGATCCTGGTGGCCACGGCGGCCGACGTCGTGTCGACAATCGGACTCTCGCCCGTGACGGTGACGGTCTCCTGGACCTGTCCAACGGGCAGTGAGAAATCGACGACCGTCTGGCTGCCGACGGTGAGCGCGAGGTCCTTGCGCACGACGGTCTGGAAGCCAGCCAGCGCGGCCTGGACGGTGTACGTGCCGAGGGGAAGGTCCGGCAGCGTGAACCGGCCCTGATCGTTGGTGACAACCGTTTCGACCACTCCGGTTCCGGCGTTCCTCGCTTCAATCGTCACGCCGGGCATCGTCGCACCCGAAACATCCGTGACGGTGCCGAAGATGGTGGCCCTCAGCGCCTGCGCGTCCAGGGGCGCAACGCCCATCGAGCCAGTGAGCAGGACAGCGCCGAGCGCGCCGATGGCCGAACGGTTACGAGTCGCCGAACCAGGGAGCATCGACTCACCTCACTCTCTGCCGACGCCCGTCAGCGTAGAAGCGTGTCCGAGTAACTGCACCGCCGTAGAACGCAAAGGCCGCGAAGGCCGCAAAGAAATCCTTTTTGACTTTGCGTCCTTTGCGACCTCTGCGTTCCATCGTGACGTTCTCTAGTGCGGTGGGGTCTCCGATCTGCGTAACTTCAGCATTTATTCCGGGTACATCGTTTCGGCGCCGCCCATCGCGGCCTCGAGCGGGATCCCGTAGCGATCGGCAAATTCGCGCACGAACGGATTCTGGCCGGGCAGGTAGTGCGGTACCGCCTCGCGCGGGCGGCCAGCAATTTCCACGACGATTTCACACGGCCACACCCACGCCTGCGGCGGGAGCTGCCGCTCGTTCAGCACGAAATTCTGCGTGCGAACGAGTGGCTCGGTGAGATACACAGGGTCGGTGACCACGCTGACGTGCGTGAGGTAGTTGCCGTGCCGGATGAAATGCTCGGTGAGCGTGGCACGGTCGCTTTCGGGCAGACCGTTGCGTCGAATCCAGCCCTGCTTGATGTGAGTGGTCGTGACCGTGAGCATGTCGCCTTCCCACGTACCCGTGGAAAAGCCCTCCCAGGTGTGCGCCGCGTACTCCGGCGGATGTGGGCGGCCGTCCATCCAGATCGTCCGGGTCTGTTCGTACGTGCTGATGTAGTTCTTGATTGCCACGAGCTCCTGCGTTTTTGGATCCTTCTCCTCCCAGATGCGCAGCTGCAGCGGGCCGCGATAGATGTACGGCGCGACGTGCACCTGACACTGATGCTCTTCAAGTGTCAGGCGTGAGGGATCCCAGCTGAGCGCCCACTGCCGGGCCGCTTCGTTGATGGGAAGGCCGAGGAAGTTCGCGAGCTCGGGACCCGGGATGCGCTCGAAGAAATCTTCGTGATATCGGGGAGCCCAGCTTCCGGTGAGGTCGGCCTGGGCACGTGCCGTCGAGGGGACGGACACAATCGACGCACACGCGATGACTGCCAGCGGGAGCCGGCGCATGTGGACCTTCCTTATTCGACCGAAAATGCCAGCATGACATTTCCCCGGACGGGACCGTGGCGAACACACTATATCCGGAACTGCCCCTGGAGCGAATGTCAGGATCAAACGCGAAGGCCGCGAAGGCCGCAAAGAAATCCTGTCTCACTTTGCATCCTTTGCAACCCTTCTGTTCAGTCGTGAAGTTCTCCAGGAGCGTGTCCGACTAACCGACGCCGCTACAAGGCACGACATTCAACGCGGAGACCGCAGAGCTCGCAGAGCAAAACCCGCTTTCTCTGCGGGGTTCCGCGAATTCTGCGTTGATCGTCGGGCCTAGGGCGAGCGTCACGATTGAACGCAGAGGCCGCAAAGGGCGCAAAGAAATACCGTATTTTCTTAGCGGCCTTCGCGGCCTTTGCGTTCCAGGGCGGCGTCAGTTCGTCGGACACGCTCCTACCGGGCCGCGGTGTCGCTGGTCTTGATCGACCCGACGATTTTCCCCACGAACTCGTTGAGCGCGCCGCCGCCGCTGATCCAGCGGACGACCGCCACCACGTCGTTCTCCCAATCGATGTAGATGACATTCGAGCCGTTGCCTTCGAAGTACACGGCCGATGCCGGCGCGGACGGCAGCGATTTCCTGCCGGTATTCAGAAACCAGTTCGCGAACCCGTAATTCGCGTTGGCCGGCCCGGGTGTGCGCGCCATCTGGATCCACTTCTCCGACACCAGCTGCCGGTCCTTCCACTTGCCGTTCCGCAGGAACAGGTAGCCGAAGCGCGCCATGTCGTAGGCGTTGATGAACATGCCGCCACCCCAGTGGCCGCCGCCGCCCACGGCCTGCATCTTCTGACCGTCGATCTCCACCCACGCATTGTCGTACCCGAGCCACCGCCAGGTGGACGAGGCGCCGATCGGCTCCATGATTTCCGCGCGCAGCACGGCGGGCAGCGGGCGACGCCAGACGTGCAGCGCAGCCAGCGCCATCACGTTGACGCGCACGTCGTTGTATTTGTAATGCGTGCCCGGCTCCCACAGCTTGCGGTTCGGCCACTCGGCCGGCTCTCCCTCGGGTCGATCGGCCCAGTCAGGCTTGCCCCACAATGTTCCCTGCCAGTCGCTGGTCTGCCGGAGCAGGTGATCCCACTTGATCTTCTGGTTGTGCGGCCCCTCGAACAGATCCACGTCCGGGGGCATGTAATCGCGCGCGTAGTCATTGACGTCGCGAATCAGGCCGCGCGACCAGGCCAGGCCGATCACCGTCGTCAGGAACGTCTTCGTGACGCTGAACGTCATATCGGCGCGATTGGGCTCGCCCCATTCGGTGACGATGTAGCCGTGACGCGTGATGATCCCGCTCGCGGGCCCGCGCGGCTTCACCGGGCCAATCGGCGTGTCGAACGGCTCATTGCGCCCAAACGAGGTGGCCAGCGCCAGCGTGAGATCCTTGCTCGCCGGATTCTCGCGGTCGATTGAGACTTTCACCGCATCGGCGATCCGCGCCGAATCCATTCCGACCTCTTCAGGTTTCTTGTGCTCCCACCCGAATCGCTCGGGAAAGTACGCCGATACCACACCCGGAGACGCAGGCTGCGGCGACGCAGGCCGTTGAGCGGACGATGGACTGGCCGCGATTGCCACGACCACGGCGAACGCGGCAACAGCAAGAACGCGCATAGCGTGAGTATACTCGACGGAATCCGCGCGGGGCCTCAGGTCTGCCCGGCGCTGATGCAGCGCCT
>QHWF01000923.1 GCA_003222455.1 Acidobacteriota bacterium | reverse complement strand
TCACGGGCTGGCGCGTGAAGTCTGAAGTGCTGAAGCTTGAATGGCGTCACGTCGATCTGAAGGCTGGCGAAGTGCGACTCGATCCGGGCACGACGAAGAACGGGGAGGGCCGCACGTTCCCGTTCACTATCGACCTGAAACGCTTCTCGACGCGCAGCACGCTGAGCATGAGCGCCTAAAGAAGAAGGCCAAGGTCGTGCCGTGGGTGTTTTTCCGTATGGTCGCCAACGGACGTGGAGGCCCGCTGCGACCGAAGCCGATCACATCGTTCATCAAGGCGTTCAAGACCGCCTGCCGCAAGGCTGGCTGTCCGGGGCGCATCCCGCACGACCTGCGCCGGACGGCCGTCCGCAATCTCGAACGCGCTGGCATCCCTCGGTCAGTGGCGATGAAGTTGACCGGGCACAAAACGGAATCGGTGTACCGACGCTACGCAATTGCCGACGAGCGCGATTTTCAAGTGGCTGTCGAGAGACTGGACGCCGCTCTCATTGCCCGTTAGGTTCGCGTTGGAGTTAAGAGCGCCAAGAATGCAGTGCCTGCGCGAATCGCTTCGCGATAGAATTCCCGGGTCTGCTTGCGCAAATGGAGGACGAGTATGCGAACGGCTTTTGGCGCGATCGTCACATTCGCCCTGATGCAAGCGGTCGCAGTTGCCGCCGCGCCTCGCGGGGAGGTTCATTTCACAACCTCCGCTAACAAGCGCGTCCAATCTGACATCGACCAAGGCGTGGCGCTCTTACACAATTTTCAATGGAGCGAAGCGTCGCGCGCGTTCGAGCGTGCCTCTCGACGAGATTCCCGCTGCGCCATCTGCCATTGGGGCCAAGCCATGGCTTTGACCCTTACGCTCATGGGTGGACCCAACGAAGCCGACATGGCGCAGGCACGCGTCGAACTCCAGGCCGCTCGGGCCGGTACGGGCACGCCACGAGAGCGCGGATACATTCGAGCCGCCGAAGCGTTCTTTCGTGAAGCCGCCGATATGACGCCGCGTCAACGCCTCCGCGAGTACTCGGACAACTTGGGGCAGCTTCGACGCCATTACCCCAGTGATGTTGATGCGGCCGCCTTTTACGGCCTTTCGCTGATTGCCCTTGCGAACGAAGAAGAAAACCCTATTCCGCTGCTGCGCCAAGCCCTTGACGTGCTGGAGCCGGAATTCCGAACTCATCCAAACCATCCTGGAATCGTGCACTACTTAATCCACGCGGCAGACGTGCCTGAACTCGCGTCTCGGGGGCTTGACGCGGCGCGGGTGTATGCGCGACTCGCGCCGGACTCGTCGCACGCCCTGCACATGCCATCCCACATCTTTGTTCGCCTGGGTCTGTGGTCTGAAGTGATCGCATCCAATCGGCGCGCCGCGACGGTGGGAGCAACAGCGGCCGCCCATCATCATGGGGAAGCGACATATCAATTGCACGCACTTGACTACCTGATCTACGCCTCCCTTCAGCGGGGTGACGAGGCGACAGTTCGCGCCATCCTGCCATTGCGTGACGTGCCGGGTGCTGACGCAGGTTTGCTGACGTACCAGCGCACGTTTTTCGCGGCACGAGTAGAGGTCGAACTCCACCGATGGAAAGAGGCAGCGCTCTTGCCGGCGCCGACGCTGCCTCCGAATTTCCTCGTCACGACATATTGGGCACGAACGATTGGCGCTGTGCGCTCGGGCGATCTGCCAAAGGCGCGTGAAAGCATGTCGCGCTTGCGCGAAGCCGCCGAGGCACGGCAGGTCCGGGGTAGTCGAAGCGCAGGCGTGGCTCGTATATGCCGAGGGACGCATTAACGAAGCGGCCGACGCTCTACGCATGGCCTCCGATCGCGAAGCCGCTGATGGTGGCGAATCGACGACGGTCCCAGCATCGGAGATGCTGGCGGATCTCCTGCTCGACGCGAACCGTCCGGGTGAGGCGCTGGCCTGGTACGAGAGGACCCTTGGTCACGCGCCGAATCGGTTCAATTCGTTGATCGGCACGGGCCGAGCCGCGGAAGCATTGGGCGACGTGTCTCGGGCGCGTTCATCGTATGCTCGCTTGCTCAGCATTGTTGCCCCGACTGCCAATCGGCCTGAATTGGCGCAGGTGCGGTCCATCATGCGCGGCAGGTAGGCGACAGATCGCTCGATGTTCACATTCGTGTTCACATCGGACGTTGGGGATCGAAAAAAGATTGGAGGCGCCGCCCGGATTTGAACCGGGGGTGGAGGTTTTGCAGACCTCTGCCTTACCTCTTGGCGACGGCGCCCCGTGGGGGGATTTGAGCGTACCACAAAAACGAGCAACCACCTCGACTCGTTCTCCGCCCCCGGCGTCGGCGCGTACTACGTGCGCGTCCGAGCGTTGAACGACATCAGACAAGGCCCGGCATCGACGCAGCACGCGCCGACGCCCGGCAGCAGTACGCCATGCCGAACACGACCTCGATCTCAGCCAGAAGGACCGGCGGATGCACAACACCAATGGCAGTCGGCACGTGGCTCGGCCGCCGCGCCGACGTCACGCTCAAAGTCCGGAAGGTGGGTTGTGAGACAGCGGGCGGGTCGAGAAACCCGCCCGGCCTA
>QHWF01000919.1 GCA_003222455.1 Acidobacteriota bacterium | reverse complement strand
CCGCCCTGGTCCGCCTTGAAGCGGCGCAGGAGATCGATCCCTGTTCGGGGCTCGTTCAGGTTGATATCCGAGATGAGCAAATCGAACGAATCATTCCGAATCGTCGTCAGAGCCGTGTCGGAATCGTGGACCGACACAAATTGTCGATCGGGAGCGTCAAGCAATTCCTCGAGGAACTTGCACGTCTCCGCGTCGTCGTCGACTAGAAGGATGCGAGGCATTGGTGTGAGTCTACGACGATGTCACGGGTGGGCCGGACACCGGAAGCTCGATCACGACGACCGCACCGGGAGATTGGTTGTACGCGGAGACCGACCCGCCGTGCGTTCGCACCACATCGCGCACAATGGCCAGCCCGAGGCCGGAGCCCTGGCCGGCGGGCTTCGTTGTGACCCATGGATCGAACAGATGACTCAACACTTCGGCCGGGAGCCCCGGACCGCTGTCCGCGACTTCCAGGCGGACGGCCTTGGGACCGGCGGACGCCTGAATCGACAGCGTGCCGCCACCCGGCATGGCGTCGAGCGCGTTGGTCACCAGGTTGAGCAGCGCCATCTCCAGCTGCGTCGGGTCGACCTTGACGGCCGGCAGCCCCGCCGCGACCGAGGTCTCCAGCCGGATATTCGACCGCCACAGCCGCGGCTGCGCGACCTCGCGCACACGGGTGATGATGGCGCCGAGGGAGACGGCCTCGAAACCCGACGGCGGACGGGCGCGGTCGAGCATGGTCCGCAGCACGCGAGTCACCTGCTGAATCTGTGCGTCGACCGTCCGCAGACGCGAGCGGGTACGCTCGTCCGTCCTCGGATCGCCAAGAATCATTTGAACGTAGCCCGACACCAGGTTCAATGGTGTGCCCGCCTGGTGGGCCACATTCGCAGCCACCTGCCCGAGCGCGGCGACGCGCTCTGCGCGCGCGAGCGATTCGCGCGCCGCAAACAACTGGTTCTGACTGGCCGCCAGTTGCGCGTTGCGCAGCGAGAGATCGCGCGTGGCTTCCGCAATCTGCGCATGCAGAGAGTGGGTGAACCGCTCCAGCTGATCGAGCATCTCGTTCAGGCCGGTCGCGATCTGCCCGAGCTCGTCGTCCAGGACGATCGCCGCCCGCGCCCGAAGATCGCCGCCGGCCGTACGTTCCATCGTGCGCACAATCGCGCCGAGGCGGCGCCCCAGCATCTGATGGATGGTGATGTGCACGAGTACCGTGACGAGGAGAATGGCTGGAACCGCAAATCCGAGAGCCAGCGTCAGACCATGCTTGCGTGCCTGCAGCAGGCTTTCCAGACCGACGCTGGCGGCCACCGCGTAGCGATCCCGCTTCGGTACGGGCAGCGCAAACGTCATTGTCGTGGCAGTTCGGATGCTCGAGGGGGTCTTCGCCGTGATGGCGCGGCCTGCGAGGTTGACCACATCGGCGTGCTCCTCTGTGGACGTGCTCGTGAAGACGCGGAAATGCCCGGTGTCGTCGGTTTCGATGACCGAGATCGCATCGAGCAGCGGCTCCGCTTCGACAAGGTCGTGCAGCATGTCGCGAATGTCGAGGGGATCGAGCGGTTGCTCGCGCACGACAAGGTTGTCGGCGGCCGACTGCGCGCCGAGCCTCGCGGCGTTGACGAGATCGCGATCGACGTCTCGCTCGAACGAGCGAATCTGCAGGTACGCCACGCTCGTGACGACGCCAGTCACCCCAGCATCTGATGGATGGTGAAATCCGGCGGCTGATCGACGGCCCCGGCAACCATTTCGCCACGGTGGGGCGAACCGGCCGGCTCATCGCCGCCGGCTGCGTCGGCATGACATCTCGTAACTCACTGTGAAGGCATGTCTTACCGAATTGTAGCGGAGGCGAGCCGTCGGGCACGCGGTTTGATGTGCCGAGCAACGCGCGTTCCAAAATGTAGCAGAGGCACGAGTAATGACAAACCAAGTCGCCGTCCTCGTGATCGCCGCGCTCGTGATTTCCGCCGCTGCCGCAATCGCCCAGGACGCAACGACCGGGCAGCCTGTCGGCAACGAGTCCGCCGCGGCCGCCCAGACCGCTCAGCCATCCACGACTTTAGTGATACACGGCACCATTGAAAAATACGATCCGTCGAATCGGATTCTGTCCCTCTCGACGTCGAACGGCACCGTGCAGTTTTCGATCACGTCGGCCACCCGCATTCGCCAGGGCTGGCACAGGGTCGATCGATCGGCCCTCCAGAGCCTGGGAGGGTACCGCGCGACCGTCCGCTACTCGTCGGAATCCGGCGCCGACAAGACCGTTGAGTCGGTCCACGTGGTGGGAAAGTGAGAGATGGGATCGATCCGAGTCGCGAGGCTGATCGCCAATCTGCTGCCTGGAGAACGTCACGATCGATGATCGCCAATCTGCGGCTGGAGAACGTCACGATCGAACGCAGAGGTCGCAAAGGACGCAAAGTAGGACAAGATCACTCTGCGGCCTTCGCGGCCTTTGCGTTCCAATGCGGGTCGAACAGGCTCCGAAGTGAACCGTTGCATCGCGAACGGTTCAGCGCGGACAGCTGGCGGAACCTGGTCGCGCTGAGGCGGCTTGGCTACGCGGCTTGCACAAACGCCACACACGCGCATCTCGCGCCGCGGCCTTCGGTTTCGGCTACCGCTTCTGACATGCCCGAGAGATACCGAGGCGCGCACACCGAACGCGCCTCGGGTCCGGTCCTTGCGATGTGACGACGCAAGGGCGCCAGCGAGCTCGTCCTGCAAATCGAACGTAACGGCCAGCTGCAGTTCGTGACCTGCCTGATCTATTGAATCCAGTTAATGCCGAAGAGCGCGCACGCAGCGGTGTGCCTGACGCGCGCCGCGGGTTGGGTGTGACCGGTCATGGTGACTGGCCTCACGCGGTCGGGCCACGCCGCTCGGGCCACGCCGCGTTGTATCCGCTGCGTGTGGCGCTTGCGCAGGCGATGCATTCCATCTCGCCACAACGGACCGGGCGCTGCGTGCAATCTGCCTTCGCAAACGCCCAAGTGCACATGGCCCCTGTCTTGCCCCGAAGGAGAGAGACGGCGCCTCGCAAAGACAGGAGATAGTCATGAGAACGATCAAGACCTCAATACTGTTGGCCGCGGCATTCGTGGGATTGTCCCTCGGCTCGGCCAGCGCACAGGAAACCGTGGTTGCCAAAGTTCCGTTTCCGTTCGTGGTTCGCGGCGAAGCGTTCCCTGCGGGCCGCTATGAGATACGCACCGACGGCTACGGCGTGCTGTTGATCCGGGGCACGGACAGCGGTCCGAGCGTCTTCGCGCTGACGTTCCCCGCGGATGGCCGGGATCCAGCGGGCGATCGGCCGGCGCTCGTGTTCACACGCTATGAAAACGGGTACCGGCTGTCACAGATCTGGGACTCCCGCACTGAAGGGCGCGCGCTCTTTGTGCTCCCCTCCCCACAGGTCGGGCGCGCAAACGTGCAGCCCGGGGCGTCCGAACCGTCAGCGTTCGTGCTCGTGGCGAACTGGAAATGAAGGCAATCGGTCGTTCACTTCACACGTCGAACAGGACGCTGACCGACTCGCCAATGTGGATTCGTCGAATCGCTTCCGCGAGAAGCGGCGCAATCGAGAGAATCTTCATGTTGGGCAATCGCTTCTCCGGTGGGATTGGCACGGTGTCGGTCGTGACGATTTCCGCGATGTCGGGCTGCGAGCCCAGGCGCGCAATGGCTTTGCCGGTGAAAAGGCCGTGCGTACAGGCTACCGCGATGTGCTTCACGCGCCGCTCGCGCAGCTTGTTCAGCACCTCCACGATCGTGCCGCCGTTGGCGATCTCGTCGTCGAGGACGATGACGTTCTTCCCGTCGACGTCGCCGGCGAGCATATCGATCACCACACGATCGTCGCTCAGGCGCTTCTTGCTCCCGGCGGCCAGGGGCAGCTCGAGGCTGCGCGCCAGGTGGGACGCCTCCTTCGCGTTCCCGAGATCCGGCGAGACGACCACGGTGTTCTTCAACGTCCGGCGGCGAAAGTGCCGGGCGAGCACCTTGAGTGCGTTCATGTGATCGACAGGCACGCTGAAGAATCCGTGCACCTGCGGGGAATGCAGCGTCATCGCGAGGACGCGGCTTGCGCCGGCAGCGACGAGGAGATCCGCCACCAGACGCGCGGCGATCGAGATGCGCGGCGCGTCCTTCTTGTCAGACCGCGCGTACGCGAAGTGCGGGATCACGGCGGTAATCCGCGCGGCTGACGCACCTCGTGCGGCATCCAGCATCAGGAGCAGCTCCATCAGGTGGTGTTGCACCGGCGGCGCCAGCGGCTGGACGATGAACACGTCGGCCTGGCGGCAGTTGGTACCGAGCTGTACGCCCAGGCAATCGTTGCTGAATGTCGTGGTGGTCGAAGGGCTGAGGGGCACCTTCAGGCGTCGGCAGAGCGCCCGGGCCAGGTCGGGATGGGCCTGCCCGCTGAAGACGACGATTTTCTTCATGCGAAGAGGGCATCATACTCTTTGCTAGT
>QHWF01000922.1:2799-5003 GCA_003222455.1 Acidobacteriota bacterium | reverse complement strand
AAGTTGTTGGTCGAGACGCGGAACTCCTGGATGACGTCGACGTTCGGGTTGATCGCGACGCGGCCGGCCGTGAACTGATCGTTGTTGTCGGTCCCGTCCAGCAGGAAGTTGTTCGCGCGATTGCGCTGTCCGTTGACGAACGCGCTGTTGCCGCCGGCGGATCCGCCGAGCACGGCCCCTGGATTCGCCGCCGAACCGGGCTGCAGCTCGATCAACTGGAGCGCATTGCGGCCGTTCAGCGGCAGTTCGGCGACGCGCTTCTCGTCAACGAGGTACGAGATCCGGCCCTCTTCGGTGTTGATGAGGGGCGAGCGTCCCTGGACCGTGACGGTTTCCGCGACGGTGCCGACCTCGAGAACGAAGTCCAGCCGCACGGTCTCGCCGACGGTCAGGAGGATGCTCGCCTGGGTCAGCGTCTTGAACCCCTGAAGCTCCGCCGACACCGAGTAGGTGCCGCGCGGCAAGTTCGTGAGACGGTAGAGGCCGTCGACCGACGTCACCGTGGTCCGGGTGTCGTTCGTGCCGGCATGGACAGCGGTGATCGTCACACCCGGCAGGACGGCGCCGCTCGCGTCTCTCGCGGTACCCGTCAGGTTTGCGCTCGACCCTTGTCCGAACGCCGCCGGGGAGCCGAGGAAAACGATGAAGCTGACGAAGCACACCAATCGCCGCATACAGCCTCCAGCCCGAAACAGCGACGGAGATCCTATTCTTGCTTTGCGTCCTTTGCGCTTGCCAGGCCGCAGCTCGCTCGACGCCGGCCGAGCGAAGGCTGGACTTCTGCGTTCAATCGTGACGTTCTCTAGCATCGAACATCGACGCAAGTCAAGGAACCACTTGAAAGTACGCACGCGCTGGTGGTCTGATGTGCCGTCCCGATCGACCGTCGACAACGCGTTGACGGCACGACATTCAACGCAGACACCGCAGAACAATACCGGTTTCTCTGCGTGTTCCGCGCGCTCTGCGTTGATCGTCGTGGCTGGCGATCTTGCAACAACGGTGTGTAAGGAGAACCGCTCATGCCGCGGCTCGTTTTCTGTTCCTTCCTCCTGCTATCGGCGGTCGGCGTCCGCGCGCAGCCAGCCGCCGACTCGTTTCGTCCGCTCGCCCTCGACCACATCACGTGGCGGCACATCGGTCCCGCATCGTTCGGCGGCCGCATCGACGACATCGAAGCGGTGCCCGGCAATCCGTCGACAATGTTCGTGGGCACCGCCTCGGGTGGCGTCTTCAAGAGCGTGAACAACGGCGTCACCTGGACGACGACATTCGACCGCGATGCCTCGGCGCTCTCGATCGGCGACATCGCCATAGCGCCTTCGGATCCAAACGTCATCTGGGTCGGCTCCGGGGAAGCGAACAACCGCCAGAGCTCTTCATGGGGCGACGGTGTCTACAAATCGGTCGACGGTGGCGACACCTGGAAGCACATGGGTCTGACGGAGACGCACCACATTGGCCGCATGGCGATCCACCCGTCCAATCCGGACGTCGTGTTCGCCGCCGCGATGGGTCACCTGTGGGGACCAAACGAGGAGCGCGGTTTGTACCGCACGAAAGATGGTGGGAAAACCTGGCAACAGGTGCTGTTCATCAACCGTGATACCGGCATCGGCGAGGTCGCAATCGACGCCGACGGCCGCACCGTGTACGCCGCGTCGTACCAGCGCCGCCGTCGCGGATTCGGCTTCGTCGGCGGCGGGCCCGGCGCCGCCTTGTTCCGCTCGCTCGACGGCGGCGACACGTGGGAGAAACTGAGCCAGGGACTGCCGGCCGGAGATCTCGGCCGGATCGGTGTCGACATCTCGAAGAGCCGCCCGAACATCGTCTACGCGGTGATCGAGCACAAGAGCGCCGGCGGCGTGTACCGGTCCGACGATCGAGGCGCGACGTGGACGCGCCAGAGCGGCACGAACCCGCGCCCGAGCTACTACAGTCAGATCCGCGTCGATCCAACCAACCCCGACAAAGTGTGGATTCTCGGATCGTTCGCCGTTTCGCTCGACGGCGGCAAGACGTTTCGAAGCGAGCACACGAGCGATCGCATTCACACCGATCATCACGCGCTCTGGATCGATCCGGCGAATCCGGATCACCTGCTGCTCGGAAATGACGGCGGTCTGTATTTTTCGTACGACGGTGCGAAGAACTGGGAGTTCATCGACAACCTGCCGATCGGGCAGTACTACGATATCGACATC
>QHWF01000922.1:0-2780 GCA_003222455.1 Acidobacteriota bacterium | reverse complement strand
CGGCACGCAGGACAACGGCACGTGGGGCATCCCGAGCCGCACCACGAGCCTGCTCGGCATCACCAACGCGGACGTGGTGAACATTGCCTACGGCGACGGCTTCTACGTCGCGGTCGATCCGAACGATCACCGCACGATCTACGCCAATTCGCAGAGCGGGCGCACCTACCTGGTTGACCTCGAGACGCGCGAGGAGCAGGGCCTCCGGCCGGTGCCGATCGATCGCAAAGAAGAATTCCGGTTCAACTGGAGCACGCCGATGCTGATGTCGCCGCACGACGCGAAGATCGTCTACTACGGCGGCAACAAGCTGTTCATGACGAACGACCGCGGACATAGATGGCAGCCGATCAGCCCCGACCTGACGCGCAACCAGGACTGGAAGAAGTTGCCCATCATGGGGCCGGCACGCAGCGACCAGACCTTGTCGCGCGACGACGGAGTGAGCGATTTCGGGACGATCACCACTATTGCCGAATCGCCGGTCAAGGCGGGCGTGCTCTACGTCGGCACCGACGATGGCAACGTGCAGATGACGTCTGATGCGGGCCGCACGTGGCGCGATCTGACATCGAAGTTCAAGCTGCCCGGCCCCCGATGGGTGAGCCGCGTGATGGCCTCACGCCACGACGGCGCGACGGTGTACGTCGCCTTCGATGGTCACCAGGACGACGACTTCAAGCCGTACCTCTTCAAGTCCACCGATTCAGGAACGACGTGGACGCCGGTCGCCGGCGACCTGCCTGACGGGATGGTGATTCATTCCCTCGCCGAGCATCCGCGAAACCGCGACCTGCTGCTCGCCGGCACCGAGTTCGGCCTGTTCGTCACGAACAACGGCGGGCGGAACTGGACGCTCGTCCGCGGCAACCTGCCGCGCGTCCGCATCGACGACATCCTGATCACGCCGCGCGAAAACGACATCGTGCTCGGCACGCACGGCCGCAGCATCATCGTGCTGGACGACGCGAGCCTTCTCGAGAACGCCGTGCCGGCGGTCTTGACCGAAGACGTTCATCTGTTCCCGACACGGCAGGCGACCGAGTACTACGAAATGCGGATGCTGCCCTCGCCCGGCGCGGCGAAGTTCGCCGGACCGAACCCGGACTCCGGCGCGCTGATCACCTACTCCATCAAGAGCCCACCCGCGTCCTCGAATGCGACCGTGAAGATCGAGATTCTCGACCGTGACAATCACGTTGTACGCGAGCTCGAAGGGCCCGATCGTCAGGGCTTCAACCGCGTGGCGTGGGATCTGCGCTTCCCGGTGGGGTTCATACCCATCCAGACTGATGAGGGCTGGTTCGGGCCGCCCAGGGGTACGCTGGTTCTGCCGGGCGAGTACCGCATCAAGCTCACGGCGCGCGGCCGTGAGCAGACCGGCAGCGTTCAGGTGCGCGTGGACCCGCGCGCGCACACGACCCCCGAGGGGTTGCAGGCCCGATTCTCCGCCAGCCAGCGCGTCGGCGAGCTGGTGCGGTCCTTTGTCGAGGCGGCGGCGGCCGCTGACAACCTGTCGGCGGAAATCGACGCGATCAGGAAAGCGGTTACCGAATCGAAGAGCGCGCCGGAGGTGCTACGCAAGCACTTCGACGAGGTGAGTGGCAAGGTGGAAACGGCGAAAACGAGTTTCAGGGCCGGGTTCGGCGGTCCGAAGTTCCGATATCTCGATCTCGCCGGTCAGCTGCAGGCGTCGACGACGGCGCCGACCGAAGCGCAGATGACAACGCTCGATCACCTCGCGGCGGAGTTGACGGAGAACATCACCACATTGAACGCGCTGATCACGAACGATGTCGCTCAGCTCGAGAGCGAACTTCGCGCCAACAACCTGAGTCCGTTCGCGGTTCGGCCGGTCACGCTGCCGAAACCAAGATAATGCGGGACCTCCGCTCACGGCAATTCACACGGGCTCGAGAGTAATTCACGATTCTTCAGGGCTCGCTCAGGACAAATCCAGCCCAGCCGGGAGACTATCAGTCAAGCGGCACGACATGGCGGTTCGCCATTACTCGTACGGGCTCCTAGTATGACTGCGCAGCGGAAGGCTGGGGGACGAAATGCTCGGAGCCCTGTTTGGTTTGCTCATCGGGATCGGTATCTGGTTCGTCTTGCCGATTTCCGCGTGGGTGTCCGCACGGCGGACCGGGCGCCGGATCGACGCGCTGGAGCAGATCGTCAACCGCCAGTCCGACGAGATCAACGGGCTGACGGCGCGGCTGCAGCAACTTGGACGCGCAGCCGTTGCGCAACCTCCGGCTGCAGGACATCGGCCGCCTGCGACGGCCGCGCCCGTCCCTTCCACGCTAGGACCCAGGGCGGCTCCTCCGGCGCCGGCACCGCCCGTCACTCCGCCGACGGCACCGGTCCCGCACGCGCCCGCGACACCGGCTCCAGTCCTGCCCCCGCCTGACCGCGACGCACGATCTCCGGCCGCGCCGATCACGCGCGACGCCGCGACACCCCCGCGTGATTCCGCCGCGCTCCGGACCGGACCGGTTCCTGCGGAACCTCGCCCGGCATCCCCACCTCGTCTACCGCCCCGACCTCCGGGGCCACGCGTCCCGGCGTTCGACTGGGAGAACCTGATCGGCGTCAAGCTGTTTTCGGGTATCGCCGGCGTGGCGCTGGTGCTCGCGGCGATCTTCTTTCTGCGCTACTCGATCGAGCACGGGTGGCTGCAGCCCCCGGTGCGTGTGTTGATCGGCATCGCCGTGGCCGTGGCGCTACTCGTGGTCTGCGAGCTCAAGGCCGCGCGGCGTTACCCCGTGACGGCAAAC
>QHWF01000921.1 GCA_003222455.1 Acidobacteriota bacterium | reverse complement strand
GTGGGAGTTCCTCGACATGACCGATGCCGGCGGCGCCATTGCGATCGTGTGGGACAAGACCCTGGCGTCGGTGCCGTTTCGAATCAGCAATTACGAATGTGGCATTCGGAATTTGGAATTCGTGAGAGAGAAGCGAAGAAATGAATGCAACCACGAAGACACGAAGCCGCGAAGACTGCACGAAGAAGAAAAACCCTTGGTGAGCCACACGGCATCAGCATCGGTAGTGTCCGGCTTCAGCCGGACCGATCGGCTTGACCAAAACTGACGCGTCTAAGTCTGCGATTCACCGCGATTACATCGGACAGGTTGAATTTCCTGGAAACAGGCCATGGCACGCATGAAGAAGACCTCGCCGCCGCTGGTGCGGACACGTACCACGACGAGATCGCTTGAATCAGGCAGACCGCTCAGCGGCCAGATCGCCGTCGTCGCCGGCGCGACGCGCGGCGCAGGCCGCGGCATCGCGCGCGCCCTCGGTGAAGCGGGCGCCACGGTGTACTGCACCGGGCGCAGTGTCCGCGGCAATCTTTCGCCATACAAACGACCGGAGACGATCGACGAAACCGCGGAGATGATCACATCCAGCGGCGGGACAGCCGTTCCGGTCCGCGTCGATCACACCGTTGAATCAGAGGTCGAAGCGTTGTTCGCGCGGATCGATCGCGATCACGGCCGGCTCGACGTGCTGGTGAACAGCATTGCGGGCGAGGACCCGATGATGGCGCAGTGGACGTCGTTCTGGAAGACGAATCTGAAGAATGGCGAGGCCATCCTCCGGCAATCGCTGCTGTCGCACATCATCACCGCGAAGCACGCGGCCCTGCTGATGATCCGCGAGCGCCGCGGGCTGATCGTCGAGGTGACGGAGAACGACATCCTGATGGCCGGAGGCAATCCACTCACGCAGACGGTCAAGCTCGCGCTGAAGGGACTCGCCTTGAACATGGCCGCCGAACTGAATCCGCACGGTGTCGCCGCCGTTGCGATCACGCCTGGCTTTCTGCGCTCCGAGGCGATGCTGGAGCACATGGGCGTCACCGAAGGCAACTGGCGCGACGCTGGGAAGAATGACAAGAACTTTCTCGAGTCCGAATCACCAGTGTTTATCGGACGTGCGGTCGCGGCGCTCGCGCAGGACGGCGACGTCCTCAAACTCTCCGGTCAACTTCTCAGTTCGTGGGAGCTCAGTCGACGGTACGGTTTCAAGGATGCCGACGGCCGGCGGCCGGATTGGGGCGCGGTCAAGATCGATTTCTCGCAGCTCCCGCAATCTCTCCTGGACCTGATGAGGAGCGGTGCCCAGATTCAACTCGAGTGGCTGAATGCCATATCGAAACGAACGAAGCGCTTTCTCGCGCAGTTGCCGGCGCCGAAACGGCGGACCGGCGTAGTTGGCACGCAGAAACGGTAGCGACAGACGGTAGTGTCCGGCTTCAGCCGGACCAAATCGCGCATTCCAAATTCCAAATTCCGAATTCCAAATTTCTCAAGGCGCAGTCGTCGGCTTCCGCGTCCGCTCCCGCTTCTGCTTTTCGACCATCTGCATCACGTCGGCGGCCAGCTTCTTCGCGTCGTACGCGATCCCGTCCTTGATGGTCCACTTGATCCCGCCGACGCGCTCCACCTTGCCGGTCTCGTCGTTCAACCGCAGCGCACCGTTGGCGTAGAGCACCTTGAAGTTCTGGAGCGGATTCTGATCCACGATCACCATGTCGGCGAGCATGCCTTCGCGCACCACGCCGATTTCGGGCGTCCGGTGCATCGGCTCGTACAACGTGGCGGCGCCGTTCATCGTCGCCGACTGAATCACCTCGAGGGGATGGAAACCGGCTTCCTGCAGGAGCTCGAACTCGTTGATGTAGCCGAAGCCATAGGTCTGGTAGATGAACCCGGAGTCTGAGCCGGTCGTCACGCGACCGCCCATCTTCTTGTAGTCGTTCATCAGCTTGAACCACACCTGATAGAAATTGCGGAACGCGACTTCGTCTTCGGTGGTCCAGTCGTACCAATACGCGCCATGGTTGTTGCGGTCGGGCGTGTAGAAGTCCATCAACGACGGCAGCGTGAACCTGTCGTGCCATTCGGCCGCGCGGAAGCGCAT
>QHWF01000920.1 GCA_003222455.1 Acidobacteriota bacterium | reverse complement strand
AATCTGCGCTGATGGACGGTTGCGGGCGCTTCGGCGCGCTCTGTCGCGTGGTGCTGCCGCTCGCCGCGCCGGGTGTGGCGGCCACCGCGATCTTCGCGTTCGTGTCGTCGTGGAGCGAGCTGCTGTTCGCGATCACGTTCACCTCGCAGACGGAGATGCGCACGCTGTCGGCCGGGCTGCTGTTCATGGTCGGCCAGTACGAGATCCAGTGGGGCCAGCTCTCGGCCGGCGTCATCATCAGCACGCTGCCCGTGGCCGTGCTCTTTACGTTCCTGCAGCGCCATCTCATCCGGGGGCTCACCGCGGGCGCGCTCAAGGGGTGAGACACCCGGCCGTCGACATCGTCGTGGCGCGGACGACACGTCCATCGCGCGTTGGACGGTGCCGATTTCACTTTCCCGATCCGCGCCTCGCGGACGCCGACGGCCTGGTGGCCATGGGTGGCGATCTCGAGCCGGCCACGCTGCTGGCCGCGTATCGACAGGGGATTTTCCCGTGGCCCGTGGAGGGAATCGACCTGCTCTGGTGGTCGCCCGATCCGCGCGCCGTCCTGCCGCCCGATGGCATGCACGTCTCGCGCTCGCTCGCGCGCACGCTGCGCCGTCGCGGCTTCCGCGTGACCATCGATGCCGCGTTCGACGAGGTGGTGGCCGGCTGCGCGGACCGTGAGGACAACGAGACGTGGATCACGCCGGCCATCCGCGACGCGTACGCGCATCTGCACCGCCTGGGCTGGGCGCACAGCGTGGAAGTGTGGGCCGACGGTGCGCTCGCCGGCGGACTCTACGGCGTGTCGATCGGCGCGCTGTTCGCGGCGGAGTCGATGTTTCACCGCGTGAGCGACGCGTCCAAGGTCGCGGTCATCGCGCTGGCGCAGCACGCGCGCGCCGTCGGCGTCGAGCTCATCGACGTCCAGATGCCGACCCCGCATCTCGCGTCGCTGGGCGCGCTGACGATCTCGCGCGAGCAGTATTTGCAGCGGCTCGCGCCGGCGATATCGCGCCGCGTGGATTTCATCGGCGGCCGCGCTGAATTTCCCGGCGAAGCGGTCGTCTCACCGGTAGAGTGACCTCATGCGATATGCCGTGGCTCTCCTGACGTTGTTGGTGCTCGTGGTGTCCGCAGCGGCGCAGACGACGGTCACGCTCGACGACGCGATTCGCGGCATCGAGGGCGCCTATGGCCGCATGACGGATCTCAAGGCCGAGTTCACGCAGACGGCATTCAACAAGAGCCTCAACCAGACGATTCCCGCGACGGGCAAGGTCTATCTGAAGAAGGGCGGCAAGCTGCGCTGGGAGTACGCGGAGCCGACGCCGCAGCAGATCGTATCCGACGGCAAGACGATCTGGATCTACACGCCCACGCTCAACCAGGTGAACACGGGCCCCGCGCCGGAAGCCCTCGCCGGTCCCGCCGGCTCGTTTCTGAGCGGCCTCGGTAAGCTGCGCGAACATTTCAGCGTGCGCCTCCTGAACCCGGCGCAACCGAAGGACGCCGACGGCAACGTCGTGCTCGATCTCACACCCAAGCAGCCGCTGCCCACGCTGCAGCGCCTGATTCTCGCGTTCGATCCCAATGGCTGGCGGCTGCGGAAGGCCGTCGTCTACGACCAGTTCGAGAACACGGTCACGATGCAGTTCACCAACCTGGCGATCAACTCCGGCCTGGAGGACAAGCTCTTCGCGTTCGTCCCGCCGAAAGGCACGGCGACCGTTCCGCTGAAGTAGCGACGTCGCCGCACCGCCGGTCTGTAATTGATTCCGACATTCCTGCGCGCCGCGTGCCGTTAGACCATCGCCGAACGTCGCGGAATGCTTCGTTGCCCGCAGGCGCTGTCGAAAATGACGACAGTTTCCGCACGCGGGCGCGCGTCGTCCGAGGCAAGCCCTGGAATTACTTCGTGAGTTTTCGTGGCACGAATGCTGCCGTGCGCCGCGTGCAGGGGGCCAGCGCATGGCACAGCATGTAGAAACGGCCTGTGTCTCCGACAGTTGACACGGCGATTCTGGGCGTTCACAACCTGCTGACGCTGGATGCGTCGATCGCACCTCTCGCGGTCGCCGGAGTACCCGGTAAGAGCCTCTACCCAAAACCATAAGGGAGACGACAATGAGAACCAGACTTCTATCGCCCTTCCTCGCTGCGGTATCCATAGCGGTGTTTGTGACGTCCGCCTTGGCCTTAACCGTCACCCAGACGACAAACGGTACGGATTTGGCCAATGCACTGGGCGGATCCGGTCTGACCATTAATTCGGTGACAGTCACGAACGGGGCGGCTAGCCAATTCGGGACTTATACAGGCTTTACGAGTCCACCGGTCACTCTCGGCAATGGTGTTGTTCTTTCGACAGGTCAGGTAAGCCAGGTTTTGCCAGCCTTCAATAACGGTGCGGTGGGCGGCAAGACTACTCCTAGTACCGACACAGATCAGCCCGGGACGCTCGAATTCGACGCTTACGGCCCGGGCCACATCACGCACTTCGACAGCTCAAACGACGTGGCACGGCTACGGGTGAACTTCACGTTGAGCTCCCCCAGCCAGGTAGGTTTTAAGTTCATATTCGGATCGGTTGAATTTCCTCAATTCACGAGTAACTTCACCGACGCCTTCCTGGCGTTCTTAGACGGTACGGCAGTCTCAAATCAAATCTTATTCGATTCGAACAATCAGGCCGTTCAGGTTGGTAGTAGTTTTGCCTCTGCATTGACCACGGCCGATACCAATACCGCGTTCGGGAATCCTCACGGCCTCCTGCAACTAACGACGTTCACGAACGCACTCGCTGCAGGACCCCACTCGATTATTTTTGAAGTTGGCGACGTCAACGATAGCGATCTCGATAGCGCCGTCTTTCTTACCGACTTCCACGCCGGTCCTGGCAGCTCGGGGACGACTCCCGCCGCCGTTCCCGAGCCCGCGACGCTTACGCTGTTTGGCATCAGCATCATAGGTT
>QHWF01000916.1 GCA_003222455.1 Acidobacteriota bacterium | reverse complement strand
CGATCGTCAGCTTCGGCGTGACCGCCCATTTGTCCTGGATGAACGTGAAGAAGGCCCAGAACCGGACGCCAGGATCGGTCACTTTCAGATCGCGCTGCACCGTGGACGGCACGTCGAGCAGGAACGAGGCGAACGCGTTCGCGAACCCGCCGGTCGCCGCCGCGTCGCTCGGAATCGCCGTTTGCGCGGCGCGGAATTGAAACTGTCCGCGCGGCCCGCCATTGTCCTGCGTCTGCAGCAGGAAGTCGCGGGTGTGCCGGAAGTCCTCGCCGAACTTGATCGCGTGGTTGCCGGCAAGTTTCGTCCACACCGACGCCATCTGAACGGTGCGTTCCGACCGGTCCCACGGCAGGCTCCCGGAGAAGCCCGCCATCGGGCTGCTCAGGCTGAGGCCCGTGCCGAAGTCGATCTGCGTCATGCCGCTTGTCCACTCGTCGATGTTGGCGCCGCGGATGCCCACGTCCTGAGCCGTCTTCAGTCCGTTGCCGCTCGTGAGCGCTTCGTTGTGGAAGTAGTTCATCCCGCCGCGGGCTTCCATCACGAGCGTGTCGCTCCAGCTGCGCGTGTAATTGACGCCCGTGCTGTACGTGGTGTCCGTTCCCGTGCCGGCGAAACCGGCGCCGGACGGGCTGCCGGCCTTGCTGTCGCCAAACTCGCCGTAGGCGGCGGGATCGGTCAGGACGGGGCGCAGAAAACTGAAGCGCGCCGAGACCT
This sequence comes from Acidobacteriota bacterium, assembly GCA_003222455.1. Taxonomy (GTDB): domain Bacteria; phylum Acidobacteriota; class Vicinamibacteria; order Vicinamibacterales; family CAVVIG01; genus QHWF01. The sequence goes on along the minus strand of QHWF01000916.1, from coordinate 2,843 downwards.
GATCGCGCTGGCTGATTTGCACGTTCACTTTCGAGTCGAACGAATTGGTCGTCTTCACGCGCGCGTAGTCGATTTGATAATTGGGCTGTCCCGGCGCCGCGTCGATGTTGGGCGGCGGCAGGTGCGCCAGAATCGCCTTGGCGATCGGGCTGATGCGATCGGCCGGAATGATGTTGTTCGCGAACGGCGTCCGTCCCGTGCCGTCGGGGTTCCCCGTCAGCGGATCGTAGATCCTGGTCGGCGAGGCACTGAAGTCGCCGAGGCGGTACGCCGATGGCGCAGTGATGGCGCGCGTCGTCCGCCCCGCGTTGTCGCGGATATGCTGGTAATCGCCGAAGAAGAACAACCGGTTGCGCTGGAGCGGCCCGCCCAGCGTGAACCCGCTTTGCAGATAGTCGCCCGGCGGTTTCGTGTGCGTGAAGTATCCCGGCGCGTTCGTCTTCTCGTTGTTGCCGAATGCGAAGACGCTCCCCTTCAGATCGTTCGAGCCCGACTTCAGCGTCACGTTGGTAATGGCGCCGCCGGCCCGCCCGAATTCGGCGTCGTACGCGCTGGTGCTGATGTTCACCGTCTCGATCGCCTCGGCCGACGGAATCAGCGTCGTCAGCAGCCCGGTCCGATGGTTGTCGTCGATCCCTTCAATCTGGACGTTGTTCGCCAGCCGCGACTGGCCGTTCACGTTGGTCGACAGGCTGTCCTGCGCGTTGAAGAAATCGGAGTGCGGCCGCTGCAGCCTGAGCGCGCCCGGCACGGTGATCATGAGCCCCTGAAAGTTGCGGTTGAACCCGAGCGGCACCTCCTGCAGATGCACGGCCTCGATCATGCGGCTCGTGTCGGCGCGGTCGGTCTGCAGCAGCGGGCTCTCGCCGACCACCGTGACGGATTCTTCGATGGCGCCGATCTCCATCTTCAAGTCGACCCGTACGGTCGCGTTCACCGGGACGATCACGCCGTCGCGAATCGTCTTCTTGAAGCCGGACAGCTCGCCCGCCACGCGGTAGGTGCCGTCTTTCAGGTTCGAGAAGACATAGAAGCCGCTCTCGTTCGTCACGGCGGTGTAGGAGCCGCGAATTTGGAATTTCGCAATTAGGAATTCAGAATTCGAGCGGTGATCCGTAATTCCAGATTCCGAATTCTGAATTCTGAATTCTCAACTCCCGCAGGGCTGCAGCGACTTCCCGATCGAACGCAGAGGCCGCAAAGGACGCAAAGGAATGGTTTTCTTAGCGGCCTTAGCGGCCTTTGCGTTCCCATGCGGCGGTCGGTCAGTCGGACACACTCCTAGGCGATGATGTCGTGGATGACGTTGCCCGAGACGTCGGTGAGCCGGAAATCGCGCCCGCTGTAGCGGTACGTCAGCTTCGTGTGGTCGATGCCGAGCAGATAGAGAATCGTCGCGTGCAGATCGTGCACGTGCACAGGCTTCTCGATGGCCTTGAAGCCGAAATCGTCCGTCGCGCCGTAGATGGTCCCGCCCTTGACGCCGCCGCCGGCGAGCCACATCGTGAAACCGAACGGATTGTGATCGCGTCCGTTCTGGGTCATGCCGGCAGCGCCGCCCACTTCCATCACTGGCGTGCGGCCGAACTCCGACCCGCACACCACGAGTGTGTCTTTGAGCAGTCCACGGCTCTTCAGATCCTTGATGACCGCGGCAAATGGCTGATCCGAGTCGCGGGCGTTCTTCCGGTGCGCCTGAATATCCGCGTGTGCGTCCCACGGATCGCCTTTGCCGTAGTACACCTGCACCATGCGGACGCCGCGCTGCACGAGGCGCACTGCCGTCAAACACCCGCGCGCGGTGCTGCCGGGCCCGTACAACTTGAGGGTGGCCTCGCTCTCCTTCCGGACGTCGAACACGTCCGGCGCCTCGGTTTGCATCCGATACGCCACTTCCATCGATTGAATCGTCGCTTCGAGTTGCGGGTCGGGCGCCGCGTCGCGCTCCATCTGAAGCCGGTTCAGCGACTGGAGGAGATCGAGCTCACGCCGCTGCTCGGTCAACGTGAACTTCTCGTTGCTGATGTAGGAAATCAGCTTCTTCGGATCGAAATCCTTTCCCACCAGGTTCTTCTCGTCCTGCTTCTCGACCTTGTCCGGGATGTAGGTGCCCTGATGTGTCGCGGGCAGGAACGCGCTGTTCCACAACGGCGGTCCGACGGTGGTCGGCACCTCCGGGCAGAGGACGACGTAGCCGGGCAGGTTCTTGTTGCCGGTGCCGAGGCCGTACGTGAGCCAGGAGCCAAGCGACGGACGTCCGACCTGCGTATGGCCGGTGTTCATCATCAACATCGACGGCTCGTGATTCGGGATGTCGGTGCAGACGGATCGGATCCAGCAGATGTCGTCGGCGCACTCGCCCACGTACGGGAACAGCTCGCTCACGTCCATGCCACAGCGGCCGTACTTCTTGAACGTGAACGGCGAACGCATCAGCGCGCCGGTCTTCCGCTCGGTCGCAATCGATCCGCCGGGGAGCGGTTGGCCGTGATACTTGTCGAGCATCGGCTTCGGATCGAAGCTGTCCACCTGTGACAGCCCGCCGTTCATGAAGAGAAAGATCACATGCCTGGCACGTGCGGGATGATCGAGCTTTCGCGCATCGAGCGCGCCGTCCTGACCGGCAATCTCCGGCCCCGCCGCGCCCATCCGGCACAGCGCGTCGCGTCGCGTGAGCGGCCGTCGTGAGTGATGCGGGAGCTTCATAGGTCTCCGTCAATACGCGTGCGTTGATGTAGTGCAGACCTTTAGGTCTGCGCGCCGGCGGCAGGCCTGAAGGCCTGCACTACAGCGTTGATGCCCTCAGCTCACGAACAAGAATTCGTTCGAGCTCAGAAGCGTTT
>QHWF01000108.1 GCA_003222455.1 Acidobacteriota bacterium | reverse complement strand
TGCGGCGCTGTTCGCCTTCCTGACCGGTGCTGCGCTCAGCGCAGGCCAGAATCCGCCGGCGGCCACCAGTCAGCCTCCACCGGCTCCGCCGCCGCAAGGACCGACCTTCCGGGTCCGCGTCGATTACGTGGAGGTCGACGTAGTCGTCACGGATCAGCGAGGCAATCTGGTCCGCGATCTCAAGAAGGAGGATTTTCAGGTCCTTGAAGACGGAAAGGCGCAGGCGGTCAGCGCGTTCACGCTGGTCGACATTCCAATCGAGCGCCCGGATCGTCCGCTCTTCCAGGCCGATCCGATCGAGCCGGACGTCAGGAATAACGAGCAGCCCTTCGACGGTCGCGTCTACGTGATGGTCATCGACGATTACCACACGAATTTTGGACGCACGCAGCGCGTGAAGGCGGCGGCGAAGCAATTCATCGAGCGCCGGCTGGCCGCCAACGACCTCATGGCGATTGTCCATACCGCCGGGTCGACCGAGGCCAACCAGGAGTTCACGAGCAACAAGAGACTGCTGCTCGCCGCGGTGGACCGCACGCAGGGCCGCAAACTGAAATCGGCGACGGCGAACCGGACCGACGAGTACTACCGCACCCGCGACCTGCGGCAGACGGGCGACGTCATCAACGATCCCGAAGACGCCGAGCGCGCGTTCAACGCCCGGTCGGCGCTCGACACGCTGCGACAGGTGTCCGAGTGGTTTGCCTCGGTGCGCGGCCGCCGCAAGGCGATCCTGTTCGTGAGCGAGGGCATCGATTACGACATCAACAACGTCATCGCCCAGACCGGCTCGAACCATCTCGGCGCGTCGATGGTGCTCGATGCGACACGCGACGCCATCGCGGCGGCGACGCGGGCGAACGTGTCCATCTACGGCATCGATCCGCGCGGCCTCACCGACCTGGGCGACGAAACCATCGAGATCGGGTCGTTCCCCGACGATACCAGCACTGGCATCGGGACCGGCTCGATGTACAACGAGCTGCGACTGGCGCAGGACAGCCTGCGCGTGCTCTCCGACGAGACCGGCGGCTTCGCCGTCGTCAATCGGAACGACTTCAGCACCGCCTACGATCGCATCGTCCAGGACAACAGCGCGTATTACGTGCTCGCGTACTATCCGCCGGACCCGCGGCCGGGCCGCGTCCACAAAATCGACGTGCGCGTGACCCGGCCGGGGCTCGTCGTCCGATCGCGCCGGGCGCATCTCACCCCGAAGAAGGCCGAGCCGGTGAAAACCAGCGCGAAGGACACGCGCTCGCCGGAGATCCGCGAGGCGCTCGACAGTCCGTTGCCGATCAGCGGACTCGGGATGTCGGTGTTCGCGGCGCCGTTCAAGGGGACGCCGCCCAACGCGTCGGTGCTGCTCGGGGTCGAGTTGCGCGGGCGCGATCTGCGCATGGGACAGAACGACCAACTGCAGATCTCGTATTTCGCGATTGATGCACAAGGGAAGGTGCGAGCCGGCAATACCGATGGATTGACGATGAACCTGAAACCTGAGACGAAGACGCGGGTGGCAGAAAACGGCGTGCGGATGCTGAACCGCATGGACATCCCGCCGGGACGGTATCAACTGCGCGTCGCCGCCCACGACGCCGGCGGCGCCATCGGATCCGTGCTGTACGATCTGGTGGTGCCGGACTTCACGAAGACGCCGATCGGCATGAGCGGCATCACGCTGACGTCGGTCAGCTCGTCCGCCCGGCCCACCGTGCGCCCCGACGAGCAGCTGCGGTCGGTGCTGCCGGCCTCTCCGGTGGCGAACCGCACGTTCCCGCAGAACGACGAGATCGCGCTGTTCGCCGAGATCTACGACAACTCGGCGACGACGCCTCACAAGGTGGACATCGCGTCGACGATTACGACCGACGAAGGGAAAGTGATGTTCAAGGCGGATGACGAGCGTGATTCGAGCGAGCTTGGCGGCCGGAGCGGCGGCTACGGCTACAGCGCGAGCCTCCCGCTCAAGGACATCGCGCCGGGAAGGTACGTGCTCACCGTCTCGGCCCGATCGCGCGTCAGCCCCAATCCGACCGTCGAACGGCAGGTGCGGATCAAAGGCAGACCTGAAGGGCGTATGAAACAATCACCCGTGGCGTCCGCCTTCAGGCGGATTTCTTGCCATCCGGCTGCCGCCTCCGCGCTGCGCGCGACGGCGCGCCTCGCCGAAGCGAAGCGAAGGCGGGAAGCCGGACCCCACGGTGTTGTGGTGGTTGCTCTTTCACTGTTCGTCGCGAGTTCGATGGTCGATGGAATGCAGGCCCTTCCACGGACGATCGCGAAAGGCGATCAGAGCAGCATCGAATCGCCGGCGCAGGTGCTCGCACGGACTGAGGCTGAATGGACAGCGCTATGGCGCCGACACGCCGGTGCCGCCGCCGTGCCGCTGGTTGATTTCACGAGGGAGATGGTCGCCGGCGTGTTCATGGGCAGCCGGCCGAACGCCGGCTTCAGCATCACCATCGTCACGTCGATGGAAGTGAAAGGCGTGCTCGTCGTCCGCTACCGGGAAACGATCCCGTCGCGTGACGCGGTCACCGCCCAGATCCTGACTTTCCCCTATCACCTCGTCGCGATTCCGAAGGCGACGGTCACCGAGGTGAAGTTCGAGAAAGTGCCGTCGGAATTCTGAATTCTGAATTCTGAATTCTGAATTGCTTTGCTTATTTCTTCTTCGCGGTCTTGGTTGCCGACGCAGCTTTGGTAGCCGGTTCCTTGGCCGCGCCCGGCGCATCCAGTGTTTTCACCGAGTGGGGCTTGGGCACCGTGCCGTTCGCATGACTGAACTGCATCATGCTCTGCGCCATTTTCGGGTTGACCGGGGTCCGGATTTCCAGCGTCGCGATTTCGCCCGGCTGCAGCAGGCCGTTGATCACGGCGTCGCCGCCCGGAATCATGTTGCCGTCCTTGTCGTACCAGGTTTCGCTGACTTTCAGTCGGGGAATCGGCGCAGTGGACGTGTTCTTGACCACGATTTTCGTGACGAGCGTCGTGCCCTCCCGGCGCGTCGGGCTCTTCACGTAATCGATGTCGGCGGCGCCCTTGATGGGCGGCGTGAATTTCTTGCCCTGGAGCACCGATTTCATTTCAGGCGCCTGGGCGGTCTGCGCCAGCAGCGAAACGCCGACCAGGCTGGCGCCGGCGAGTGTCGCGGCGACAACAAAACGCGCTCGCTTCATAGAAACCTCCGGGGAATGGATGAGTAGAGTTATGGCGACAGCGGATTATATCACCTCTCGACTCAACGACTTCCGGCCATTAGGGTTCTTCCCCTGTTTCCTGTCCCTAGTAACGAAGTCGCGCGCCTGCCGAGACTTCTTTTTACTCGGCGGTTTGAGGCGAAGCTTCGTTACTCGCGCCAATCGAGATCAGTGCCCTTACATCTCGCCGTTCCAGTCTTCCGGTTCCGGGTTGACCGACCGGAAAATCTCCATGTGCCACTTGCCGCCGCCCCACGGCTCGATCACTTCGGCGGCGACGACGTCCACCAGGATTTCCGAAAACATGCGGCCTTCGGGGTCGCCTTCGAGATGATACGCCGGTTCGTCCCACGCAAAATTGGGATAGAGCATCAGCGTCAGGAACAAGTCGTACCCATCGTCGACGACGATGAGCTGTCCGCAGGGCCGTTTGAGGGTGGAGTGGTAGATGAGATATTTTTCCGCACTGTGCGCACGGATGTATCGCTTCAGGGCAAACTCGCGTGCGACGATTTCTTCGACCGCAATTTTCTTGTCCCAGCAGTCGCGGCAATACTTCTCCTCGCCGCGCGGCTCCGACACCTCCTTGCCGCCGCACAGCGCACACCGCGACTTGACGACCGACTTGCGTGGCATATGATGAAAGTCTAGCACTATGGACCGACCCCCGCACGCAGGCCTCCGCCATCTTGCGCTCAACGTGCGCAGCCTCGTCGAGATGAAACGGTTCTACGTCGATCTGCTCGGGTTCACGATCGAATGGGAGCCGGATCCGGACAACGTGTATCTGTCGTCGGGGATCGACAATCTGGCGCTGCACCGCCCGGCTGAAGCGTCGCGCTCCGACGTGGCTGACGTCTCACGCGCCAGCGACTCCGCGCTCGATCACCTTGGGCTGATCGTCCGTTCAGCGGACGATGTGGATCGCTGGGCGGCGTTCCTGGAAAGTCACGGCGTCGTCATCGACGCCCGGCCGCGCACGCACCGCGACGGTGCGCGGTCCTGCTACTTCCGGGATCCAGACGGCAATCACGTCCAGATCATTCACCATCCGCCGATCAGCAGCCGAATCTAACGGGCCGAGCCGGGCGCTATCGCTGCACGGTGCCGGGCGACTTTGGTGCAAAGTGCCGGGTGACTTCGCGGCACCGTGTTGGGCGCTTCGCGGCAAAGCACGTTGCCGCGTCAGTTCGAAGCACGCTGCCGCGTCAGTTCGAAGCCCCTTGCAGCGTCAGTTCAAAGCACGTTGCCGCGTCAGTTCCAAAGTCAGGATCGCGTGACGGTCCTTCGTTCGAACGCGGTCGCGTACATCCGCTCCGCGTATTCCTTGACCATCCGGCGTCCCGAGAAGCGCGGCGCGATCGTGCGGATCGATTCCTTCACCGTCGCGATCCAGCGGTGCGGAACGTCCTTTCCGTCGCGGTCGTAGAAGGCCGGCACCACTTCCTCTTCGAGCAGCCGGTAGAGCGCGTCGGCATCGGCGGCATCGACGGCGTCGTAGTTGTCGGAGGCGGCATGACCGTCGATCACCCAGCCGTTGGTGCCCGTGAAGCCTTCGGCCCACCAGCCGTCGCCGATGCTCAGATGGGGCACGCCGTTGATTGCGGCCTTCATCCCGCTCGTGCCGCTCGCCTCCATCGGCTTCCGCGGGTTGTTCAACCAGACGTCGCACCCCTGGACCAGGAAGTGTGCGACGTGCAGATCGTAATCGTCGACGAACGCCACCCGTCCCGCGAACAGCGGATCGAGCGCGCGCCGGTAGACCTGCTGCAGGTGGTGTTTGCCGATATCGTCCGCCGGATGCGATTTGCCGGCGAAGATAATCTGGACGGCCCGGCCGCTGGCGTTCAAGATGCGGGCGAGGCGCTCGGCATCGTGGAACACGAGTTCCGGCCGTTTGTAGCCGGTGAAGCGCCGCGCGAACGCGAGCGTCAACGCCTCGGGATCGAGGAGCGTTCCGGCCGCCACGACGCGCGGAATCCCGACGCGTTCCTCGACCCAGCGATAGCGCGCGCGTTCACGGACGAACGTGAACAGGTAGCGGCGCAGCAGTTGGCGGACCGCCCACAGTTCCTCGTCGGGGATCGCCAGGATGCCGTTCCACATCTCGGGATCGTCCTGGTGCTCACGCCAGTCGCGCCCGAGATATTTCGCGAACAGTTCGTCCATGTCGCTCGCAATCCACGTCGGCACGTGGACGCCGTTGGTCACCGACGACACCGGGCGCTCGTCTTCGGGCACCGTCGGCCACATCGGCGCGAACATCCGCCGCGTCACTTCACCGTGCAGCTTACTGACCCCGTTGGTCGCGCCCGCCGAACGCAGCGCCAGCGCCGTCATGTTGAACATCATGCCGCCGCCGTTGTCGTACGCGCCGAGCGCGAGGAACCGATCGCGGTGACTGCCGAGCGTGCCCCACGCACCGGCGAGATGCTTCTCCACCAGGTGGAACGGAAACGCGTCGTGGCCGGCCGGCACCGGCGTGTGCGTCGTGAAGACCGTCGTCGCGCGAATCTGGTCCAGCGCCGTGTCGAAGCTCGAGCCCTGCTCGATCAGATCGCGGATACGCTGCAGGACGACGAACGCCGCGTGGCCTTCGTTCAAGTGGAACACGCCCGGATCCGTTCCAATGGCCTTCAACGCCCGCACGCCGCCGATGCCCAGAATAATCTCCTGCTGAATGCGCGTTTCGCGGTCGCCGCCGTAGAGACGCGCCGACAGTTCGCGATCCCACGGCATGTTCTCTTCGAGATCGGTGTCGAGCAAGTACAGCGTCACCCGGCCGACGCGCACGCGCCACACGGCGACGAGCACGGATCGATCGCCGAGCGGTACGGCCGTGATGCACGGTTTGCCGTCGCTGGCGGAGGCGGGTTCCACCGGGGCGTCCGCCCAGTTCAATCGCTCGTAGCTTTCTTCCTGCCATCCCTCGGCCGACACGTGCTGGTGGAAGTATCCCTGCGGGTACATGAACCCGACCCCGATCAAGGGAACGCCCAAATCAGAAGCTTCCTTGCAGTGGTCACCGGCGAGCACGCCGAGTCCGCCGGCGTAGATCGGCAGCGACTGATGCAGCGCGAACTCGGCCGAGAAGTACGCAATCGGCTGGCCCGTCAACTGAGGGAAGCGATGCGACCACCAGGTATTGCGCGCCGCACGCGCCGCGTCGAGTCCGGCGATGGCGCTGTCGTAGATTTGGAGAAACTCAGGGTCGCGCGCGGCGGAGTCGAGCTTCTCGTACGCGATGGCCCAGAGCATGCGGACCGGATTGTGGGCCGTCCGGCGCCAGAGGCCGTAGTCGAGCCGGCGGAAGATGGCGCGCGCCTCCGGGTGCCAGCTCCACCAGAGATCGAGGGCGAGCTCTTCGAGACGTCCGATGCGTTCGGGAAGCGGTGAGCGGCCGGTATATCGAGTCATCTTGTTCAGTCACATGCGCCGACGAGAGTGGCGAACTTCGCGAGATCGATGTTACCGCCAGACACGACCGCGACAACTTTGCCGCGGCCGGCACGCCCGCTGAGTGCCGCAGCCACGGCGCAGCCCGCGGCGCCTTCAGCAATGACGTGAGTGCGCTCGGCGGCAAACTTCATCGCCCGTGCGACTTCGTCGAGCGTGACCACCAGCGAGCCGGCAAGCGGGGCGAGCAGCGGCCACATCGACGCGATCACCGATTTGCCGCCCGCGCCGTCCACGAACGAGGCGGACCAGTGCTCGAAATACACAGGTCGGCCGGCCGCGAGCGACGCCGACAGCGGCGCCGCGGTTTCAGGCTCCGCGGCGTAAATCCGCGTGTCGGGCTTGATCGCCATCACGGCGGCGGCGATGCCCGCCAGCAGGCCCCCGCCACCGAGCGGCGCGACGATGGCGTCGACATCGGGAAGATCCTCGAGGATTTCGAGGCCCGCGGTGCCGTTTCCCGCAATGAAGCGGTCATCGTCGAACGGATGGACGAAGTGGCCGGCCATCCGCGTCGATGTGTGCGACTCAGCCGTCCGCCAGCACTCGTCGTAGCTGGCGCGCACGATGGTGGCACCGAGCCGTTCGATGGCGCGAATCTTCGTATCGGGAGCGGTATCGATCACCATCACCGAGCAACGCGCGCCGACCTTCGATGCGGCCAATGCCACGCCTTGTCCGGCGTTGCCGGCGCTTACCGTCCAGACACCCTGTGTCAGCAGGTCGGCCGGCAGTTGTCTGATCGCGTTGTAGGCGCCACGAATTTTGAACGAGCCAATCGGCTGGAGCAATTCGAGTTTCAAATACAACTCGGGTCCGCCTGCGACCGGCACCCGGACCAACGGTGTCCGGATGGCCGCGTCGTAGACCGCGGTGGCCGCGTCGCGGACGGCGCCGAGTGGAATGTGCCGATCAGAAACAGTGGCTGGCAAGCTGTCGATCCTAATGGTCCGTGCGAACGAGCGTCAATGTTGCGCGATATCTCAGCCATATCTGGTGTCCGGCAAAGGTCCCTGTCGCGCGACTGGCCGCTCCGGCCGCAGGGCCGACACGCGTCGGTCACAACCCGCGCCGCGACACGGTCGCCAGACCGTTCACAGAGCCAGCATGAGTTCACAGAGGACAAATCATCCACGGAGACACCGAGACACAGAGATTCTCTGTGTCTTTGTGTCTCTGTGGCTTGTTCTCTCTGTGCCCTCCGCCTGCTGTGTCGATTACTCGGACGAGCTGCTGTCTAGCGTTTCACCAATTCTCTGACGCGTTCAACCGGGATGGCTTCCGCCGTTCCAAAGCGCGACCGGACCGTGGTCGCCTGGAACAGCGAGTTGTAGACAGCTTCTTCGGTGGCCTCGAGCGCAGCTTCGAAGAGCGGCGACGTCGCATCAGGGGGAAGCAGCTGCCGCGTTCGCGGTGCCGCGTCGTTGAACCGGCTGCGCATTTCCGGCGATGTCGAAAAGGCGATGGCGAAATCGCCGCTGCCGTTGCTGTACGCGGACCCGGTCCGGCCGAGCCCGAACACCGCGCGTGCAGCCAGCCGCTCGAGGCCGCGCGCATCGAGCGGTGCGTCGGTGGCGACGACGAGCATGCACGATCCGTCATCGCGTTTCAGGTCGTCGGCGCCGGATCCACGTCGAGCCGGCGGTTGCAACATGCGAAACACAGGGACGCCGGCGATCGTCAGATTGCCGCCGAAGTTCGTCTGGGCCAGCACCCCGACGGTGGATCCCCGCTGCGCGGCGCCCGGCGAACGAAGCATGCGCGACGAAGTACCGATGCCGCCCTTCCAGCCGTAACAGATCGTCCCCGTTCCGGCTCCCACCGACCCTTCAGCGACCGGACCGTTCCTGGCGCTCTTGATGGCCTGGAGGACGTGCTCGCGCGTGACGTGAAGACCGCGGATGTCGTTCAGTCCGCCGTCGTTGGTCTCGCCCACGAGCGCGTTCACGGAGCGCACCTGATCGTTGCCCGCCTCGGCGAGCGTGTACCGCACGACGGCGTCCATCGCGATCCCGACACTCAGCGTGTTCGTCAGCACGATTGGTGTTTCAATGGTGCCCAGCTCGTTGACCTGCGTCGACCCGGCCAGCTTGCCGAACGCATTCCCCACGAAGACTGCACCCGCGACCTTGTCCTGAAACAGATTTCCGCCGTGCGGGAGGATCGCCGTCACCCCCGTCCGCACATCGTCACCCTCGACGATGGTCGAGTGGCCCACGCGGACCGGTTCGACATCCGTGATCGCGTTGAGTGGACCCGGTTCGAAGGTTCCCGGCGCGATGCCCAGGTCGCGCGCACGGGGACGGGTCTGTCCTGCGACGGACATGGCGAACGCTCCCGACATCACGGCCGCGACGCACACGACCGGCGACAGCGTGCGTCGGCGACCGGCCCCCAGCATCGTGACCGTGTCCATATGGAATGGTAACGATACAATGAACGAGCGCTGGACCGCTCACCGATGCGACGTGTCATGCTCGTTTCGTGTGCCCTCGTGGCAATGGCCGCTCGACTGTCCGCACAGGAACCGCCGCCACGGATTGGACCAATCGTGCTCGATCTGCACGGCACCGTTCCTCGGTTTCCAGACGATGGCGGGCTGGCGTTGAGCCGGGGGATATCCATCACGCAGCTTCCCGGCGCCGGCCTTGGCGTGCAAGCCGGGCTGCATCTGTACTTCCTCCACTGGCGGGCGATCACGTTCGGGTTCGGCGGCGAGGCGGTCGTCGCGCGCGCGAAGCAGACGCCCGCGGCGGCGACGAAGCTGAGGCCGGTCACCGAGCAGTTTCGCAGCCTCGGATCGCAGTTGTCGTTGAACTTCGGATCGGGCAGCGGCTGGAGCTATTTGAGCGGCGGCATCGGACGTTCCAACTGGTCGCTCGTTCCGGAGAGCGGCGCGCCGCTCTTCACCGACGAGGAGCCGCTGAAGACGATCAACTACGGTGGCGGCGCGCGCTGGTTCATCCGGCGCCACGTCGCGTTCAGCTTCGACGTCCGCTTCTATGCGTTGAATCCCGGAACGCCGTCTTCAGGGTTCCCGGCAAGCCCCCGGACTACGTTGATGGCCATCGCGGCGGGATTGTCGCTGAAACCGTGAGGGAACGGGCAGGAAGGGCGGGAAGGGCAGGTAGGGCATCCCCTACCCGCCCGACCTGCCCCACCTGCCCGATTAGTTCAGCGAGAACGGCGGGTACTCGTCGACCAGCAACAGGATGTAGGTCTCGACGCGGAGCAGCCATCGAAGCACCCCGACGCCGAAATTGTAGAGTCCCGGCGGGTACTCGCCGGTGAACAGAATGAGCAACCACGCGATGACCGACGTGATCCACCAGCCGAATGCGAGAAAGAACAGGACGATGAGGTGAGGAATGATCAGGAAGATGCGCAACCCCACCGTCAGCCGATCGCGTGGGCCGGTGGGGTCGACAATCTCGATCAAGGCCGGGGACGGCGCGTCGCCGAAAGGCGGGTACTCGTCTCGCAGCAGCATCACGTACGCCAGCGCGCGGACGCGCCAGCGCATGTAGAAGGCGGTGAACTGGCGGATGCCCGGAATGTGCTCGCCGCCGATCACGATCGTGAACCAGCTCACGATGGCGAGGAGGAACG
>QHWF01000107.1 GCA_003222455.1 Acidobacteriota bacterium | reverse complement strand
GCGCTGCCGGGCGGCGCATGATGGTGAATACGACAACCAGCGCCTCGCTCACGAGCAGCAGCAAACCGGTGATGTGGCCGGTGCTGATGAAGTCGCCGAGCAGGTTCGCCGACATCAGCGCGAACAACGCTCCAACTGCCACCCGCGCCGCAAGATCCCGGACACCTTCACGTAACATTGTCTATACCTCCTCATCGTCCACGAAGTAAGCAGCACAGGCGCGATCGAGCAGCTCGCGCGTGATCACCGGCGACATGCCCCGGTACCGGCAGAGCGCCGTCACCTGATCGAGCAGGTCGCGCGAATGACACGCGCGGAACGGACGCTGGGCTGGTTTGTAGTGCCGGCGCTGCAGGTACGCGACCATCACGTGATGGAACGGCAGCTGCCGGCGCTGGCAATTGAGCTCGAAAATCCGGGTGAACTGCTCCAGCGTCGGATCGGTGATCGGAATCTTGTACGGGATCCGCCGCAGGAACGCCTCGTCCGCCAGCGACTGCGGCTTGAGGTTGGTCGCAAACACAATCAGCACGTCGAACGGAATCTGAAACTTCTTGCCGGTGTGCAGCGTCAGGTAGTCGACGCGGCTCTCGAGCGGCACGATCCACCGGTTCAGCAGCTCCTGCGGTCGGACGCGTTGCCGGCCGAAGTCGTCGACCAGGAACACGCCGCCGTTCGCTTTCAGCTGAACCGGCGCCTCGTAGAATTTCGACATCGGGTTGAAATTCAGATCGAGCATGTCGAGCGTGAGCTCGCCCCCGGTGATCACGACGGGACGTCGAATGCGGACCCAGCGGCGGTCACGAGGCACCGCAGCGATGACGCTCGTCGACTCGCCCTCGGCATCGAGCGGCTCGTGATTGATCGGGTCGAACATCGTGATGATCTGGCCGTCGAGATCGAGCGCGTGGGGAATGAACATGTCGCCGCCCAGCGCGCGACCCATCCCTTCGCCGATGACCGTTTTGCCGTTGCCGGGAGGACCGTACAGGAACACCGACTTTCCGGCGTTCACCGCCGGTCCGAGCTGCTCGAGCACTTCGTCGGCGATGATCAGGTGCGAAAAGCCCTTCCGCAGACGCTCGCGATCGATGTATCCACGCGCCTGCTGCAAGGCCCGCATGTAGGACGCGTAGGCCGGCAGCGGCACCGGCGCCGGACCGATGTAGTGATTGATCTCCAGATATTGCTGCGCGCGATCGCGGCCGAGATCGGTCAGCGCGTACCGGAACGCCGCCGTGCCGGATCCGGTCGTTCCGCGCACTTCGATCTGCCGCTCGGCCCGCAGCCGCTCGATGAGCGGCTCGAGCATCGCATATCCGAGCCGCATCCGATCGGCAAGGGCGTGTCCGCTGGCTTCGCCGGTGAACAGCGTCTTGACCAGCAGCTGCTCGATCTGCTCGACAGCCAGGCCGGTGTCCTGGATCGTCCGCGGCAGCGCGGGCGATGGCGGCTGCGGCACGCCCGGACTTTCCTTCAGCGCCTGAACGGTTGCGGTTTCCATCAGCCTACTTCTGCCCCATCGGTCCGAGGACCTGGATGAACTTGATCGCCGCAGGCCCGATCGTGACCACCCAGATCGCCGGGAAAATGCAGAACACGAGCGGGAACACCATCTTCACGCCGGTCTTCGCCGCCGCTTCCTCTGCGCGCTGACGGCGCTTGGTGCGGACCGTTTCCGAGTGCACGCGGAGCGATTGCGCGACGCTCGTCCCGAACTTGTCGGTCTGGATCAGCATCGTGACGAGCGACGACACATCGTCCACGCCGGTGCGGTCGGCCAGGTTGCGCAGCGCCTCGGCGCGGCCCTTGCCGGCGCGCAACTCCAGATTGATCAGCCTGAGCTCGTCCGAGAGCTCCGGGTGCGCGAACGCGAGCTCCTCGCCGACCCGCTGAATGGCCTGATCGAGACCGAGACCTGCTTCGACGCTGACGACGAGCAGGTCGAGGACGTCGGGGAGACCGAGCCGGATGCGATGCTGGCGCTTCTTGGCCAGTCGGCCGAGCACCATGCCCGGCAGCACGTAGCCGAGGCCGCAGCCCGCCAGCGCCATCGCCATGTTCGGTCGAAACAGCACCGGCGCGGCCAGCACGGCGAACATCAGCAGGGCGAACCCGAGCCGGATGCCGAGGAAAATCACCAGCGCTTCACGATTCCGGTACCCGGCGTTCACGAGCCGCAGCTGAAGCTTCGTCATTTCGGACAGCGGCCTCGGCGCCACGCTGCCGATGCGCTTGAGGCTGGCCATGATCGCCCGCTCGTAGCCCGCCGTGGACTCGAGAACCTTGGCTGGCGCTCCCGTCAGTTCGCCGAGGCGCTGTTCGATCGACGAGGGCCCGCCGGGGGCAAATGCGTACGCGGCGCCCACGACGACGAGCGTCGCGAATAAAAATGCGAGCAGTGGCAGTAGAAGCATCACCCTATACCTCGATCTTGATCACCTGGCGAATCCAGATGAATCCCACGGTCTGCATGACGATCGCGCCAAGCAGCATCATCTGTCCCATGTGCTCGAAAAACAGCATGTGCATGTGCTCGGGATTGATGAAGGACAGTGCCACGCCGAGCGCCGCAGGAAGGGCGAGCAGCACGTAGCCGGTGAAGCGGCCATGCGCGGTATGCACACGCACCTGACGCAGAATCTTGAATCGCTCCCGGACCACGTGCGCCAGGTTGTTGAGAATCTCCGCGAGGTTGCCGCCGCTTTCGCGCTGGATCAGCACCGCCGTCACGAAGAACCGGACGTCGAGGATGGCGATGCGCTGGGCCAGCTCGTTGAGCGCGTCCTTCAGCGGCAGGCCGAAGTTCTGCTGCTCGAAGGTTTTCTTGAATTCCGTTCCCACCGGTTCCTTCATCTCGCTGGCCACCATGCTCATCGCCGTTTGAAACGCATGTCCGGCGCGGATGGCGCGCGACAGCAGGTCGAGCGCTTCGGGAAACTGTTCCTCGAACTTCTTCAACCGCGCCGACCGCCGGTTCCTCAGGAACAACGTCGGCACCATCACGCCGACGAGGCCGGCAACAAGAGGCGCGACGGGCTGCCGGACGAACAGCATGGTCAGGACGGCCACCGCCGCCGCCGTCACGACGCTGATCATCGCGATGGCGCCCGGCGTCGTGCGCACGCCCGACTGCTCAATCAGCCTGGCGAGCCCGGGGCCGAGGCGCGTGCTCGCGACGAGACGCTCGACGCCCTTCATCGAGCCTTCCACCTTCTGCTTGACGACCGTCGCTTCGGTCTCGCCGTCGCCCGACACGTCCGCTACCGCCGACACGTCGCGCAGGCGCTGCTGCATGCGCCGTCCGGCGAGGAATTCCGGCAGGCGCATCGCGGTCATCCAGCCGCCGGCGATGGCGGCGGTCATGACCAGAAACGCGAGAATCGCCAGACCCATCACCGAACCTCCGTGACGCCTTCGAACATGTCCGCGGGCAGATGAATCCCCGACGCTTTCAGACGCTCGCACAATTTCGGCCGGACGCCCGTGGCGCGGAAGCGGCCAATCACCTTGCCGTCCTGGGTCACGCCGATTTTCTCGAACACGAAAATCTCCTGCATGGTGATGACGTCCCCTTCCATGCCGGTGATTTCCGAGATGCTCGTCACCTTGCGCGTGCCGTCGCTGAGGCGCGTCTGCTGCACGACGAGCTGAATGGCCGCGGCAATCTGCTGGCGCATCGCGCGCTCCGGCAGGTTCGTCGCGCCCATCGCGATCATCGTCTCGATTCGGCTCAGCGCATCGCGCGGCGTGTTCGCGTGGACCGTGGTGAGCGATCCGTCGTGTCCCGTGTTCATCGCCTGGAGCATGTCGAGCGCTTCTTCGCCTCGCACCTCGCCGACGACGATGCGGTCCGGGCGCATACGCAGGGCGTTGATCATCAGCTGACGCTGCCGGACCGCACCCTTGCCTTCCACGTTGGGCGGCCGCGTCTCGAGGCGCGCGACGTGTTCCTGGTGCAACTGGAGCTCGGCCGCATCTTCGATGGTGACGATCCGCTCGCGCTCTGAAATGAAGCCCGAGAGCACGTTGAGCAGCGTCGTCTTGCCGGCGCCGGTGCCGCCGCTGATCAGCGCATTGAGCCGCGCCTTGACGCAGTGCGACAGGAAGTCGAGCATCGGGCGCGTCAGCGCGCGCACCGTCACCAGATCGTCCGCCTTCAGCCGCTCGGCCGGAAACCGGCGGATCGACAGGAGCGGACCGTCCACCGCGAGCGGGGGAACGATGGCGTTCACGCGCGATCCGTCCGGCAGGCGCGCGTCGACCATCGGCGAGCTGTCGTCGATACGCCGGCCCACCGCGCTCACGATGCGGTCGATGACGCGCAACAGATGACGGTCGTCCTGGAAGTTCGTCGCCACCTTCTCGAGGATGCCG
Source organism: Acidobacteriota bacterium (assembly GCA_003222455.1). GTDB lineage: Bacteria > Acidobacteriota > Vicinamibacteria > Vicinamibacterales > CAVVIG01 > QHWF01. The sequence goes on along the minus strand of QHWF01000107.1, from coordinate 14,646 downwards.
GCGCGCTCGACGAACACGTGCTTGTGGCCGTTGACGAGGATGTCGCTGATGGTCGGATCGCGCATCAGCGCCTCCAGCGGCCCGAGACCGAACACGTCGTCCAGGATTTCGACGAACAGCGTCTCGCGCTCGCTCAGACTGAGCGGCGCGCCCTCTTCGCTGAGCAGCTCGTGGAGCAGCGTCCGGATTTCGCTCTCCGCGCGCGAACGGTCGGCCTGCGCGAGCGCCTCGAGGTTCAGCCGGTTGAGCAGCTTGCGATGGATGCCGGCGCGCAGATCGAGGTACTGCTGCCGCGGCGGTTGTGGTCGCAGCGCCGTTGGCGGCGTTGAGCGACCGGAGGCTGGTGGAAGAGTAGCGACTGAGCTCATATTCGGTTACCAGAGCGATGCGATGCGGTCGAGTCCCAGGAGGCCTTTTTTCGTGATCGCGGCGCCCGGTACCTCCGCTGTCGGATCGAGAAGACGCCGTGTGAAGGCGTCGAATTGTGTGGCGATATCGGAGTTGCCGGCGAGCGACAGCGGCACGCCCGAGTTCATGGCCGTCGACACCGTCTTGTAGTCGCTCGGGAACATGTGATGGATCGGATGTCCGAGCGCGCTCTCGATCTGCTTCGGCGGAATCGGAAACGGCTCGGCCGCTCGATTCAGCATCACGCGGACGCGCTCCCCGCACGCGCCAAGCTGCCGGACGCGCTCGAGCAGGCGTTGCGCGTTGCGCACCGACGGCACGTCGGGATTGGCGACCAGGAACATCTGATCGGCCGCGTACAGCGCCGCCACCGTGCAGGAATTGATCTGACTGCCGGCGTCGATGATGATGTAGTCGTACTGCCGCGTGAGCAGCCGGAACAGTTCTTCGAACGCCCCCGCGTCCTGCGCGCCCGGCCGATCGAACTGATCGGAGCCCGCCAGAATGTCGAGCCCCGACTTGTGCTTGACCACCAGCTCCTTGAGGAACTCGCGGTCGAGCCGGTGCAGGTTGTCGACCGCATCGAGAACGGTGAACCGGGGACGGATCCCGAGGAACAGCGCCACTTCGCCGAGGCCCGGTTTCAGGTCGAGGATAATGGCCGACCGCTTGCTCAGACGCGCGACCTCGACGGCACAGTTGACGCCGAGCGTGGTCGTCCCCGCCCCGCCTTTCGAGCCGAAGAACACCAGCGTCGTCGCCGGCGGCCGCGCGCCCTGCGTGCTCTCGCGGCGTGCCGCGAGCCGGCGGACGGCGTTCTGGAACGTCTCCTCGATCGGCGGCCAGGTGAAGAACTCGTTGGCCCCGGCCCGCATCGACTGAAGAATCAGATCCGGATCCGCCGTCTGCGCGATCGCGAAAATGCCGGCGTGTGGCGCCGCGCCGCGCATCCGTTCGATGTTCGACATGGCCGACGACGCATCGCCGCAGACATCGACGACGACGATGTCGGGCGCCGTGCCGTCGCGGGCGATCCGTTCGTCGGTCACGCCGACCGGAATCGGCCCCGATCGCAGCAGGCGATCGACCTGCTTCTTGAATCCTTCGTTTTCGCTGACGATGAGCCCGACGAGTTGCGCCATGTGTTGTCCGTAAGTGCCGGCCGTAGGGCCCGCGTTATTGAACCAGTCGAATCGCCGTCGGGAACGCGTTCACCGGCGCCGCGCCGGCCGTCCGATCGACAGTGCCGGTCACGTTGGTGATGCGCCCCCAGATCGCGTTGCGCTGGGTGTGATCCGGGAAGAATCCGAGAAAGTTGGCGATTTTGAAATCGGCCACGCGCCCGTTTTTCTTGCCCTCCGCGTAATAATTAGGGTCGTACATCGGAATCGGGAAGACGCGCGGGCTGGTCGAGAACGCGCTCCCTTTCACGCAGTTGCAGCCGGGGAGGGGCTCCCAGTAGGCGCCCGGATCCTTGGCAATCAGCATGTCGATGCCCTGGATCGTCGGGCCGCTTTTGTCGCCCGGTTCCTGAATGATCAAGTCGAACGCGTGCATCAGCGTCTGATTGCAGTTGGCGATGTTGTCGCGGTAGAAGTCGCCGCCGGTGTCGCCCGGCATCTTCCATGAGAAATAGAAGCTCGGATTGATGTTGTCGCCCGTGCCGGCGCGCAGCAATCGCGATAGAGGTCCGGATTCGCGAGCAACACGCCCTTGCTGGTGTATTTGTCGAACGAGTCGCCCGTGTCCCACGGTGGGGTCTGGACTTCCTGCCACTTGTCCGGAATCATGAACGGCTTCACGCACGTCATCGCATTGGCGGGCGAGGCTTCCGCCGTGGCCGTCGCGGTGATGTCCACCGAGTTCACGCCGAACATCGATCCCAGCAGCGTCGGCACCGCAGTCCCGCGCGTGCCGGTGCGGTACACCTGCACCTGCACGCGATTCGACTGTCCGTTTGGACTGACCGGGAACGTGACGTCCCCGCTCAGGACCGACGGCGCCTTCCCCATGACCGTGTTCGACCGGGCGGTGTTGATCGCGCTCTGCACCGCGGGTCCGCTCGCCGATCGGTCCGTGTAGCTGTTCGCCACGAGGCCCACGACGCCGGACAGGGCGCCGGCGTCGGCGGCGTTCTGCGCCTGCGCCCGTGCGGTCATGAACATGCCGACGTCGATGGCCAGGGTGGACGCTGCGAGGAAGCCCATGAATCCCATGCCGACGTACACGAAGGACATACCCTGTTCGTCGCGATAGAGATGGCCGATGCGACCCTGCATGACGTCTCCTCCAGCCGTGCGTGCCCGGCCTGAATGCGTTCCGTTCTGTGAACTCTGCCGTGCAACCCGGGGCCCCCAACGCGGCACCCGCGTTACTGCTTCTTTGATTTCGTGAGCTCGGCGTCGTAGGCGGCCTGGGCGGCTTTCATCCGTGCCTCGGCCTCTTCGACCACCTTCTGCTGCTTCTTGTCGGCCTCGGCCTGCTTCCGATCGATCTCGGCCTGCCGTCTCGCGGCTTCGGCGCTCTGTCGGGCGGCCGCTTCTTTGGCCGCCGTCTCGGCCGCGGCCTGGCGCTGGTCCGATGCCGCCTGGCGCTTGGCTTCGGCGTCCGCCTTGACGCGATCGAGCGCCGCCTGCCTGGCGAACTGCTCTTTCTGCCGCTTGTCCTGCTTCTTCATCCGCTCGAGCGCCACCTGCTCGTCCTTCGTCATCGGCCGATTCGGCGTGGCCGATGTGGCCGGCACCGTCGTCTCGGTGTTGACGACCGGCACCGAGTTAGGCGTCAGAGCGGAGACCGCGGCCGCGGCGGCGGCCGGATTGCTCGTCGACGCAGGCTTCGCCGGTGAGGCGTTCGGAGCCGGCGCCTGTTGTTCGGCGGCGCCCGTCGCCTGGCGGCGGAACGCCGGCGGCGGCATGTCCATCGACTTCTTCTCGGGGATGGGCTGCAGGAACTGCTCCTGGACGCGCGGCAGATTCGGCGTCACGCCGTTCGAGCTCCGCGGGAGGATTTCGGGCGTGATCATCACGACCAGCTCCGTCTGATCCTTCTGCGCCGCTTTGCTCCTGAACAGATTGCCGAGGACCGGGATGTCGCCGATACCGGGGATCTTCTGCAGCGACGAGCTGACGGTGTTGTTGAGCAAGCCGGCAATCGCAAACGTCTGGCCGCTCTGCAGCTCGACGTCCGTCTCCGCACGACGGCTGCTGAGTGCGGGGATGCGGAATCCCTGCAGCAGGATCGCGTTGTTGAAGTCGAGCGTGCTCACTTCGGGCCGCACATGCAGCTGCACGCGGTCGCCGACGATGGTCGGCAGGAAGTTCAACCGGATGCCGAACTCCTTGAACTGGATGCTGATCGCGACGTTCGTGCCGGAGGCCTGCGCGACCGGAATCGGGAACTCGCCGCCGGCGAGGAAACTGGCTTCCTTTCCGCTCTGCGCGACCAGATTCGGCTCGGCGAGGCTCTGAAACAGCCCTTTGCTTTGCAGCGCCTTGATGACCGCGCCGATGTGATCCTTCAAGTCGAAGACGAACAGGTTCAGGTAGTCGCTGAACACGGTCTTGCCGTCGTCGAAGAACGGCGCTGGAAACTGGCCGGTGGTGGCGCTGCCAATCGTGTTCTTGTACCCGTTGGAGAACCACGAGGCGCCGAGCTGCGTGATCGCGTTCCGGCTCACTTCCGCGAAGCGGACCTTCAGCAGGACCTGGTTGCTGGCAGTGCTCGGCAGCACCTGCAGCAGCGAGACCACCTCGTCCTTCTTGTCCACGTAGCCGGCCGACACGCTCATCGCCTTGTCGACGACGTTCTGCGACGAGGCTTCACCCGACAGGACAATCGATTTGCCGCTGCTGTTCGCCGTGATTTTCTCGCCCGGGAACAGCTGTTTCAGCTGCTCGGACAGGCGCCCGAGGTCCCGCTGCACGTTGACCTCGTATTTGCGGATGCCGCCGGCGCGATCCCACACGAACATGGAAATCGTGCCGGGCATCTTGCCGTTGATCAGCAGCTCGTTCGACGAGGTCACGAGCGCGTCCGCCACGTCGGCGCTGGTCAGCGAGACGCGGGCGATGGAGGTTCCGGTATCGACGACCGTCGATCGTCCGACGGTCAGGTTCACGCTGTCGCCATCGGCGGCATAGACGATCGAGCTGCCTAGGATGGCGATCAGCAGGATGAGAGCTTTCGAGGCCCGACGCATGATTACTGCTCCTGTCGCACGACTTCGCGCGCGCGTTTGTCCCCACGAATGATTTCAACGGTTGGCGCGTCGGCCACTGGACGGGGGGCCTCCGCCTTCTGTACCGATGCCTGCGCCCGCGCCACTCTGACGATCGGCGCCGCACCGAGGAGCGAGGCGGGCTTGATGCCCCGCGTCACCGGCGTGTCGCGATCCAGCGGGTTGCGCAGCGCGAGCTGAATCTTCCCTTCACTGCTCGCCAGCGTCAGCCGCTCGGATTCCTCGGGCGCCACCAGCAGCGTGACGACGGTGACCGGCATCGGCTTGTCCTTGTCGGTCATGCGGTCGATCTTCGTTCCGGCGGCCAGCACCAGGACGTTGGTCAGAATCACCTTCGACGTCATGTCGTGCTGATTCTGGGTGGGACTCACCGTCGCGACGACGTCGACGTGCGTGCCGGGCAGGACGTAGCCGGCCACGCCGATCACTTCGTTCACGCGCACCGACACGGCGCGCAGCCCGGGTGGAATCGCCGGCGGCAGTCCGGCGCCCGCCTCTTTCGACGCGAGTTTCATCGGCAGAATCGGCTCGTTCTGGATGACCGGCATGATGAGGCCGCGGCCGACCGCGTCCTTCAGGTCGTGGATCGCGTCGGCCGGCAGCGCATTCGCCGGCCATTCGATGATGCGGAGGTCCTCGCGGCGCAGCTCGGCGCCGATGTCCAGGTCGGAGGCGGCGACCACCACCGGGGTGGTCGGGATCGAGACCGTCCGCGCTGGAATTTTCTGGACGTAGTTGTACGTCGCGAGCGCGAACACTCCGCCCACGGTTACGGCAAACACAAACACAATGAACACGCGCATACGAGCCATATGAGTCCCCAGCTATTCGTTCCGCATCTCGGCGGATGCGGACATCGTGATTGGCGCCCCGAGACTCGACCCTCGCACGACGAGCCGGGCGACCGGGTTCAGCACCATGAACGAAAACGGATAATTCACCGTCACCTTCGAGCCGCTCGCGGTGCCGGTACCAAACGAGATCGGGACGTTTGGCGCCAGGACCACGCTGGCCGTCGACGCTTTCGGCACCTGGCCCGCGGTCAAATACGCGACCACGCGGCTCTTCACCTGGTCCGAGGTCGAGCCAGGGAGCACCGCGACGCGCGCGCCCTCGCGCGCGGCGTTGGTCAACACCTGTGTCATCTGATACGCGCGCCCGAACTCGAAGATGCTGACCGACACGAGCAGCAGCAAGGGCAGCGTCAGCGCCGTTTCGATGAGCGACTGGCCGCGTTCGCTTCCACCGCGGAGGACGCGGAGGACAGGAGGAAAAATCCTGTTCGTTTTCAGGATTGAACCTCCGCGTTCTCTGCGTCCTCGGTGGTTGTTCTTCAGAGTTCTCATTGATCCTCCAACTCGGGTCACAACCCTAATGCCGCCGCGAGCGCGCCCGCGGCAATCGCCGGGGCGTACGCGAAACGGTTGTTCTCGGTGCCGCGCTCGATGTCAGCCACATTGGCTCCGCCCGTGCGCACCAGCCTCGCGGTCCGCCCGACGGTCGCACCGAGCCGCCGCCGCCGGACCGCCACGATCACGACGAGCAGCCCGCCGGCCAGTGCGGTGTAGAGGAACGCCACGCCGGTGCGCGTGGGTCCGAGCAGCGTGCCGAGCGCTGCAAAAAGCTTCACGTCGCCTGCGCCCGTGGCGCCGATCACGTGCCCCGGCAGCATCAGCACCAGGCCGAGGGCGAGGCCGCCCAGCGCACCGGGGACGCTCACGCCGGTCATGTGCATCGCCGCCAGCGCCACGCCCAGCGCGGCGATCCCGAGCGTCAGCTCGTTCGGCACGCGGCGCGTGTACAAATCGATGATGGCGCTCGAGGCGCCACCCGCGACTACGGCGCAAACGGTGGATGGGTCAGACATTTTGAGCAATCAACTGCCAGAGCACTCTGTTCATCGTCGTCCCGACCGAGCCGACCGCGGCGACCGCCGTGATCGCGATCAGGGCTGCGAGTAATCCGTATTCCAGCAGGTCCTGGCCGTCATCACGCCGCATGAAACGGCCAGCCCGAGTAAAGATGTGATGCATGTCGTCATCTCCAGAACTGTCGGTCGCAGTGTCAGCCTCGTGGGCTGACGCTGCGACCGGCGGAATGCCGTGCAAGCGGGCCGAGCAGGCTCGGCCCCTCGTCGAGTGTTACGCTCCCGGAATCGAATCGGCGATGGCCTGGAAGACGGTCCCGACCTTCCCGCCGGCCGCCGTGACGGCACCGACGGCGACGAGCGCGATCAACGCGATGAGCAGTGCGTACTCGAGCAGGTCCTGACCTTCCTCGTTCTTGAAGAGGGCGCGAACCTGGCTGACCTTGTTGATGATGAAATTCATGTGACGTTTCTCCCGCGCGCCTGCGACGCGCATGACGTGGTGTGCGAAGTGCGGTCACGCGTTCTTGCGTTCCCGCCGGACGCGACGGCAAATCGCAACGGCTGTGCCACGGCAGGTTGCGCAGTCGTGAACAACGCGCTAAGCATCACCGTGTCGTGTGTTTAGCGGCATTCGCGGTGAAGCGGCAACCGACGGCGCTCCATCGATTCGAGGTCCGAGCTCAGCAACATTCGTAACGGCGCCGGCGAATTTTCGTACTGACGAGCTCGGACGAAATGAGCGCCCGGAGGCCCCTGACGCGCCGGACCGTGCGTAAACATCACTGTGTTCACGCCTTGTGCGCCGCCGTCAGCAGGAGGCCGATCGGGAATGGTCCTTGCGATGCGTCACCCAAATGATTCAAGCCATGGGTGTGAGTCTGGCCCGCTGGCGGCGCCCTGTGTTCAACGGCCTCCTGACCGCCGGGCCGCCATTGATGCTGTTGTCGTTCCTGATCGCCATTGACGATCGCGTGCGGGAGCAGCTCACGCTGCGCCTTGCACCGGCGCACGGCGCGCAGGCGCTCATTGCCGCGGGGTCGACCGCCCGCAGTCTGGCCTCGGTGCTGATCGAAGCCGGTCGCGATCAGAGCCTGGCGCACGCGCCGTTGCTGATCTTCGCGATGGCCGCCGCCATGCTGACGCTCTTCATGGTGCGAACTTAGCCATGCCGCTCATCCTCGCCGTCGAACCGGATCGCCATCAGGCGAGCCAGCTGCAGGCCATTGCGCGAAGCCGCCTCAATGCGGAGCTCGTGCTCGAAGCGACGGCCGAGCGCGCGCTCGCCGCACTGGGCGACCGCATCCCGGATTTGATCCTGACCGCCGCGCTGCTGTCGCCGAAAGACGAAGCGGCGCTCGCCGGACGCCTTCGCGCACTCAACAGCGCCGCCGCCCACATTCATACGCTCACGATCCCGGTGCTTGCGTCACCGCGGTCGCGCCCGCGGATGGGCGGCGTGCTGTCGGCGCTCCGCCGGGACAAGTCGCTGGCGTCGGAGCCCGATGGTTGCGATCCGGCCGTGTTCGCGGAGCAGTGCGCGACCTATCTCGAACGGGCCATGGCGGGGCGGACGGACTTTGCCGGGACGACGACCTATGAGAAGCCCGCGCCCGTCCCTGAGCAGATTGATCAAGAGCCGTTCGAGACGCTGCCATATTCGATCGACGACGCGCCGAACACGCTGAACCTAGCAGCCCGTGGTGAAACTCCAGCTGCATTCGGCCGGCGATGCATCCCCGCTGACGGCGTTGCTCCTCCCTCACATATTCCCGATATGCTCGGTCGTCGCGCCTTGTCATCGGGGCGCCTCGCCGCCCTCGGTGCCACGCCGGACTTTCACCACGGGCCGCTAGAGGCCGCGAAGGCCGCAGAAGACATCCGGGCATTTGTTGACGAGACGATTGCCGAGTCATTTGTTGACGAGACGATTGCCGAGCCACCTGTCGAAGAGCCCGTCAACGAGGCAACCTGCGAAATCGCGGCCGAAGCGGCTGTCGCCGAACCGGTGGACGACACCGTTGTCGAGGACGTCATTGAAGAACCAATCGTCTTCGTCGAGGACACACTCGACGAGGCGACCATGGAAGCTGCGGTCGAAGCGCTGGCCCTTGACGAACCGCTGGACGAGCCTGCCGCCGAACAACCATTGTTCTCTCCGGCCGTCGAGGAGATCGTCGATCCGCCGGTTTTCGTTGATGCTGCTCCGTCGATGCACGACGAGGATGTGGTGCTCGAGGAGTCGCCGCTCTTCGAGCTCGTGACCGAAGCCCGATCGGAAAGCGCTGCAGGAACTGAGGAGGATCTCGATCGGTACATCGAGCTCGACCTGTCGGAGTTCCTCGATCAGTCACCGATGCTTCATGCGGTGGCCGCGTCCGGCTCGGCTGACGTTTCGCCGGAAGGGCCGACCGGAACGGACGACCGGACTGTCGCGCCGATGACGCCGTTGGAGGCGGGGCCGGCGACACCTGACGACGCCGACTGGCTGGAGGTCGTCGAAGCGTTGCGTCGCGACGTGGAACGGCTCGATGCGACGCCGGCCGCTGCGCCGCGCCCGTCCCGGCCGCTCAAGAAAGCACCGCGGAAGCTGCTGAAAGGAAAACCGATTCAGGACGAGTGGGGATTCTTCGATCCGGAGCAGTGCGGGTTCGCCGCGTTGCTGGCAAAACTCGACGAGGTTGCCACGAACGGCGATGCCAGGCGCCGCCGGAAGCGAGCCTAGGAGCGTTTCCGATTAATGGTACCGACCTTGGAACGCAAAGGCCGCGAAGGCCGCTGAGAATTACTGTCTTTCTTTGCGTCCTTTGCGGCCTCTGCGTTCGATCGTGATCTACGCTCGCAGAAAACGGTCGGAGTTCGATCAGACCGTCGGTCGCGTGGCACGCCGCTTGCCCCTCCAAGTCCCCGTCGTCCGCGGACCTGACGTAACTCGCAGAATCTACAGGCCACGCTTAGAGCGACGTGGCAATGACTGCCCCGCGGACGCCGAGACGCGATGCAGATCTCGCAACGTGTTCGCGTCCGCGGAGCGCGCTGGCGCATCGTTGACATTCGCGCGTACCAGGATTGTCAGCTCGTCACGCTGGCCGGCACGTCGCCGCACGGCGTCGTCCAGCGACAGGTGCTCGCGCCCTTCGACGATATCGACATGCTCGCCCCCAACCCGCGCCCGCGTTTCGCGCAGGCGGCCGCATGGTGGCGCGCCTGCCGCACCCTCCTTGCCGACGACACGCCGCCCGGATCGCTGCAATCCGTGGCTCACGCCCGCATCGACATCATGGCGCACCAGCTCGAGCCGGCACTGGCCATCGTTCGTAGCCTCGGTTCGCGCGTACTGCTGGCCGACGAAGTCGGCCTCGGTAAGACCATCCAGGCAGGCATCATCGTCTCCGAACTGAGAACACGGCGTGTTGCCGACCGTGTTCTCGTCATCGCGCCCGCCGGCCTGCGCGATCAATGGGTGCAGGAGCTCTCGATCCGCTTCGGGCTCGAGGCGCATCTCGCGGATGCTCCGGCCCTGCGGCGCCTTTCGGCAACCTTGCCGCTGGGAGTGAACCCCTGGACGATCCGGCGAATCGCCGTCGCTTCCATCGACTACGTCAAACGGCCGGAAGTGCTCCCCGCGCTGCTCGCAGCTCCCTGGGACGTCCTCATCGTCGACGAAGCGCACGGCGCGGCCGGCGACAGCGATCGTCAAGCCGCGATCGCCGCGATTGCCGCTCGAACCGCGTACGTCGTGCTGCTCACCGCGACGCCTCACAGCGGCGACGCCCGATCGTTCGCATCGCTATGTCGCTTCGGCGCAGCCGGCGGCGACGACGATCTGGTTGTGTTTCGACGCCGTCGAGCCGATGTGCGGAGCGGCGCGGTCCGGAAGATCCATACGGTGCGCGTTCGACCAAGTCCGCAGGAATTACAGCTGCACGCGCGGCTCGAACGCTATGTCGCCGCCGTGCGTGCCGAGCGGGATGGCGCATGGCTGGCGGCATCGGTCCTTCACAAGCGGGCGCTGTCGAGCGCCTGGTCGCTGGCCCGATCCGTTGAACGGCGGCTCGAGGCGCTTGCCGATTCCGACCGCGCGTCATCGCAACAACCGGGACTCCCGTTTGGCGATGCGGACGGCGAATTCACCGCGGCGGACGATGAGCCCGGCTGGCCCGCGGGAGTGGGACTGCGCGATGTGTCGCGCGAAACCCGACTCCTGCGCACTGTCCTGGCCGCGGCCCAATCGGCTGCTGTTCGCGAATCGAAACTCCTGGCCCTCACCCGCCTGCTCCGTCGCGCGGGTGAACCGGCGATCGTCTTCACCGAATATCGCGACACGCTCCGTCATGTCCGCGCGGTGCTGCGCGCGCCGTCAGCCGTGCTGCACGGTGGGCTCACACGCCGATTTCGTGAACGGCTATCGTCCGGTGCTGCTTGCCACCGATGCCGGCGCCGAAGGGTTGAACCTGCATCACGCCTGCCGGCTGGTTGTCAATCTGGAGCTTCCCTGGAATCCGATGCGCCTCGAGCAGCGCATCGGCCGGGTGGATCGCATCGGGCAGCGATGCACCGTCCACGCGTTTCACCTCGTGTCCGAAGGCACCGGGGAAACTCGCATCCTGGCACGGCTGAAATCGCGTGTGGCCCGTGCGTGCGCCGAGATTGGCGCTCCGGATCCCGTCGGCGATGTTGAGGAACGCGCGGTCGCTCGCCTCGTCGTGCTCGGAACCCCTGAAGCGGAATCACCGCCGGATGTCATCGAGCCCACGCCCCGGGTCATGCCCGATTTGCGGGAAGAGGCGGAACGTGAAGCCCGACGCCTGACGTTCGCGCGATTGTTGATCCGAGGTCCGGCTGAAGCCGGAAAGGGTCCGGCTGAAGCCGGACACTACCTGCGGAGCAACGACACCCGATCGAGAGGTCACGCCGATGCAGCCTCGGGAATCGACATCGACCGTCCCTGGATCCATCGAGCGCGCCGCGCCGGCTTGCGCGCCGCGCTCGGTCGCAGCGTCCTGATGCTGTGGCGCGTCGCGTGTGAGGACGGCTGCGGCCGGACGGTCGAATCGCTCGTGATTCCGGTGATTGTGGGTTTGAAGCGTGTTCCGAGCCGCTGGACCTGGCGCGCCATCGACGATCTTCGGCAGCACGTCGAGGGTTTCGTCGGCCGCGTCGCCGTCGCAGGACGCTGGGGCACATTGGCGCACCGCTCGCATCATGCCTTCCTTTCAATGCGATTGTCGCGTGAACGCGCGATCCACGCTCAGATCGCGGCACCCCGGACCTCGGTCATCCAGCCAGGACTGTTCGATCGGCGTGCCGAGCGCGCGCGGCTGGCTGCCCTGACGGTCCGGACCGACGTCGATTCGGCGCTCCAGAATCGCCTCGCCGCCCTGGAACTCGGCATGGCTGTTTCCACGAGCGCTCCGCAACTTCTTCTCATGCTCCTCCCCTGATCGATGCTGCCCGGGTTTGGCGGTCATCTGATTTCGGAGGCCTTCCTCGAAGAGGCGCTCCGCACGATCGATGGCGACGGCCGTCATGCCGCCGAGCGGTTCCGCGGCGACCTGATTCAATGGCGCCGGCGCTGCGCCGTTCTCGGTCCCGCCTCCTCTGTCCGGACGGTCCTGCACGTCGGCGCGACTCCGCTGTTCGTCGCGCTCGGGTTCGATGCCCCAATCCAGATCGAGCCGATGGATCACCACCTGGCAGCGACCGTCAGTCACGTCAGCCATCGCACCGCGCTGATCGTCACCGCCTGGGCCGAGCCGCTCGACCACTTCTGGCGGCTCGCAGTCATGCAGGCGATTCGGCGGGCCACCGACTGGTGCTTCGTCTTCAACGGCATCCGCCTGCGCATCGTCGATGCGAGACGACTGTACGCGCGCCGCTTCGTGGAGTTCGACCTCGATCTCGCGCAGGACGACGAGCGGTCGTGCGCCGCGTTGTTTCGGATTGCGTCGGCTGCGGCATTGATCGATCGCAGCGATTCAAGGTCGCTTCATGCCATCGTCAGCGCGTCCGACCGTCACGCCGCCGGTGTTTGCCGATCCCTGAAAGATGGCGTGCTGAGTGCGTCGGCAGACCTGCTGGGCGCCCTCGTTGCGCGCCCGCCGCTTGGGGAGGGCGGTATCGGCGACAGCTTCGAACAAGCGTTGACGATCGTGTATCGAATGCTGTTTCTGCTGTTCGCCGCAGCTCGATCGCTCGTGCCATTGTGGCATCCGGTGTACAGGCACAGCTACAGCGTCGAGGCGCTGCGCGGGTGCGCGGAGCTTGCGGAGCCGGCGTCCGGCCTGTGGGACGCCCTTCGCGCAATCGCACGACTCGCCCACACCGGATGCCGGGCCGGCGATCTTCACGTGATGCCGTTCAACGGGCGGCTCTTCTCGCCGTCCCGGACGCCGCTCGCCGAGCGTCGCGGTCTGGACGATGAGGCGGCGCGGCGGGCCATCCTGTCGTTATCAACGCAACCGACGCCGGACCGGGCCGGACGCCATCCGATCGCCTACCGGGATCTGGGCGTTGAGCAGCTGGGCGCGGTCTACGAAACGTTGCTCGACTACCAACCGCGCATCGCGCCGAGCCCGGCATCGCCGGGCCGCCGTCGCGCTCACGCCACGGTCACTCTCGAACCCGGATCGGGCGTCCGCAAGGCAACAGGGACGTTCTACACGCCACAGCCGATAGCTGACTACGTCGTGCGACGCACGCTGGGGCCGCTGGTGCGGGAGCTCTCCTCCGCGCGCATCCTCCAGGTTCGAATCGTCGACCCGGCCATGGGAAGCGGCGCCTTTCTCGTCGCGGCATGCCGTTATCTTGCCGGCGCGTACGAGGAAGCGCTCATCCGGGAGGGTGGCTGCCACTCGAGCGATCTCGGAGAACCCGAACGGGCGGCGATCCGGCGCTCGATCGCGGAACGCTGCCTGTACGGCGTGGATCTGAACCCGATGGCCGTTCAGCTGGCGCGGTTGTCGCTCTGGCTCGCGACGCTTGCCGCCGACCGCCCGCTCACGTTTCTGGATCATCGCCTCCAGACCGGAGACAGCCTGCTCGGGGCGTGGCTCGCCAACCTGCGCCAGCCACCGGATCGGCGGCGACGCCCGGACCAACGGCGGCCGACGCTGCCGCTGTTCGACGACGAGGCGGTGCGCGATGCACTTCGCGCGGCATTGCCGGTTCGCTTTTCTCTCGAATCGACGCCCAGCGACAACATCGATCAGGTTCGAGCCAAAGAACGCGCGTTTGCCGGAACGACCGCGCGTGACGCGTCGATGTCTCGCTGGAAGCGCATCGCCGACGTCTGGTGCGCGTCCTGGTTCCGGCAGACCGAGCTCCCGCCGGCGGCGTTCGGATCGCTGAGCGATGCGATTCTCACCGGTCGAAGCGCGCTCGCCAGCAGGACCGTCGAGCAATGCCTCGCCGCCGCAGACGCGATCCGTACGAGCCACCGGTTCTTTCATTGGGAGCTCGAGTTTCCGGAAGTGTTCTTCGACGAAGAAGGCAGGCGGCTGCCCAATGGTGGCTTCGATGCCGTGATCGGCAATCCGCCGTGGGACATGATCCGGGCGGACGCCGGTTCTGCCGAGGAGCGATCGGGCGCTCGGCATGAGATTGCCGCACTGCTCCGCTTCACGCGCGACGCCGGTATCTACCAGGCGCAGTCCAATGGTCATGCCAACCGGTATCAGCTCTTCGTCGAACGCGCTGTCGATCTGACCCGCACCGGTGGGCGAATCGGGATGGTGCTGCCCGCGGGCCTGGCGAGGATCACGGGAGCTCCGCGCTGCGGATGCGGCTGCTCACCCACTGCGACGTCGACGCGATTGTCGGGATCGACAACCATCGCGGCATCTTCCCCATTCACCGCAGCGTCCGGTTCCTGCTGGTCACCGCGTCCGCAGGTCTGCCGACGCGTGAAATCGCATGCCGGATGGGCCTGGACGATCTGGCGGACCTGGAAGCCATCGGCGAGCAGCCGGCGGACACGTCCACCTGGTTTCACGTGCGAGTCACACCCGCGCTCCTTGAACACGTGTCCGGGCCCGGCCTGGCGATTCCGTCCATTCGAACGGCGACGGACCTGGCGATCGCCGAGCGCGCGGCGTCGCTCTTCCGGCCCCTCGGCAGCCGCACCGGGTGGGCG
>QHWF01000918.1 GCA_003222455.1 Acidobacteriota bacterium | reverse complement strand
TCGAAGGGCCCGGCCACACGTCCCGATGCACCACCCGTCGGCGGACAGGTGCTCATCAGCGGCCAGTCGCGGATCGTCGTCGAGCCCGGCGACGAAGCCGTCACACTCTATTATCTGCTCGACATTTCGAACACGGCGCGCGTGCCTGTGAATCCGCCGGGCGTCTTCATGTTCGACATGCCGAAGGAAGCGATCGGCACCACGATCATGCAGGGTTCCACCGGTAAAGCGAGTGTCACGGGGACCCGCGTGCGCGTGCAGGGGCCGTTTCCGCCAGGGAGCACGTCGGTGCAGGTCGGATGCGAGCTGCCCGCGGGCACCGGCACCGTCAACATCACGCAGACGTTTCCCGCGACTCTGGAACAGTTCGCGGTCATCGTCAAAAAGGCCGGCGATACGGTCGTGCGATCGCCGCAGATCGCCCGGCAGCAGGAGTTCCCGGCAGACGGCGAAATCTACATTGCGTCCACCGGCGGGGCTGTTTCCGCCGGACATCCGATCTCGATCGACGTGTCAGGCCTGCCGCATCACAGCCGCGCGCCGCGCTCGATTGCCCTCGCGCTGGTCGCGGGCATTGCAATCGTCGGCCTGTGGTCGGCGAGCCGTCCGCCCAGCGACACGCCGGAGGCGGCCGCGGAACGGAAGCGACTCGTCGCGAAACGCGACAGGCTCCTGAACGAGGTCGTTCGGCTGGAGCAGGATCGCCGCAATGAGCGAATCGACGAGGGCCGCTACGTCACGCGCCGGCAGGAGTTGATGGCGGCCCTCGAGCATATCTACGGTGCGCTTGACAGCGACGATGCTGCGGGCGGCGTCGAGCGCGCCGACGCTGCGCGTGCCGCCGCGCGGCCTGGCGAGCTCAGGGCGTCCTGAGCTCGTGAGCGGCGACTTCGATTCAGTCAGGGTGGTCGGCGTCTCGCGCCATTTCGGCCGCCGCCGCGCGCTCTCGACCATCTCGCTCACCGCACGGTCCGGAGAAATCGTCGGACTGCTCGGGCCGAACGGCGCCGGGAAGTCCACGCTCATCGGCGTGCTCGCCACGCTGGTGGCGCCCAGCAGCGGGGAAGTGCGATACGGTGACCGCCCCGTCCGCGAGCTGGGCCCCGAGCTTCGGCACCATATCGGCCTGCTGGCCCACGAGCTCCACCTGTACCCGGAGCTGTCTGCGCGCCAGAATCTCACGTTCTTTGCCGGGCTGTACGGGCTGGACCGGCAGGAAATCGTCGATCGGGCGCTCGAACGCGCCGGCATCGTTGACCGCGCCGACGATCCGCTGTCGAACTTTTCGCGTGGCATGCGGCAGCGGGTGGCGCTCGAGCGCGCGCTTCTGCATCGCCCGCGCCTCGTGCTGTTCGACGAACCGTTCACCGGCCTCGACGACCAGGCGGTGGGTCTCGTCGCGGATCGGCTGCGCGTCCTGGCCGCGGACGGCTGCATCGTGTTCATGGCCACGCACGATCTGGATCTCGCCGACGGCCTGGTGACGCGGGTCGCGCTCGTTCGCAGTGGCAAGCTCGTATCGGATGAACCGGCGGATGCCGACCTGCGTGCGCGCTATCGCGAGCTCGTGAGGCAGGCCTGAGGAATGTTCCGCCGCGTCGCGTTGCTCGTGCTTCGGAAAGACGTGGCGATCGAGGTCAAGAGCCTCGAGGTCGTATCCACGACGCTGTTTTTCGCGGTGTCGTGCGTGCTGGTGTTTGCCTTCGCGCTCGTGCGCGACGGCTCGGTCGTGGTGGACGCCGCCGCCGGCATCCTGTGGATTGCGATCGCATTTTCCGGAACGCTCGCGCTCGGGCGCACCTTCGAGCGCGAGCGCTATGCGGAAACGCTGCGGGCGCTGCTGCTGGCGCCGGCGCCGCGGGCCGCGATCTACGTCGGGAAGCTGCTCGGGATCGTCCTTCTGCTCGGCGTCGCCGAACTGATGCTGGTGCCGCTCGTGTCGCTGCTCTTCAGCACGCCCTTTTTCGCGCGGCCGCTCCTCTTCGTCGGGTTGTTGCTCACCGGCACGGTCGGGTTTGCTGCCGTCGGCACGCTGTTCGCGGCGATGCTCGTGCGGTCGCGGACGCGAGACATCATGCTGCCGATCCTGTTGTATCCGATTACGGTTCCTGTGATCATTGCTGGTGTTCGCGGCACGGCCGCGTTGCTCGCCGAGACCCCGGACGAACCGGCCGCACTCATGTGGATCGCGCTGCTCGCGTCGTTCGACGTGGTCTTCGTGACGCTGGCATTATGGACGTTTGAGCCGCTCATGACAGAGTAAATAACATTGCGGATTGAGGATTGCGGATTGCGGATTTACGGAAAGAGGTGAATTGATAATCCGCAATCCGCATTCGCAATCCCGCAATGTGGAGAGTTTCATGCGAAAGGCATTTACTCCACTCACGATCCTTGCCGCGGCGATGTTCGCGTATGCGCCGATCATGATCGCCCGCGCGCCATATGAATCGACGATGGGGCTGGTGCAGAAGATTTTCTATTTTCACGTGCCCTCGTGGTTCGCCATGTTCACGGCGGTCTTCGTCTGCGGCATCCAGAGCGCGATTTTTCTGTTCAAGCGAAGACCGTCGGCCGATCGTCTCGCCTTTGCGGCAGGCGAGATTGCCGTCCTCTTCGGATTCATGGGCCTCGTCACCGGCCCGCTGTGGGGCCGTAAATCCTGGGGCGTCTGGTGGCAATGGGACGCCCGGCTCACGATGGCCCTCCTGGTGCAGTTGACGTTCATCGGCTATCTCCTCGTGCGGAAGTACGGCGGACCGGGATCGGACAAGCTGGCTGCCGCGATGGCGATTTTCGGCATGTTCAACGTGCCGTTCGTCTATATGTCGGTGAACATCTGGCGCACGATCCATCCGCCTACGACCGTCATTCCGAAGTTGCCGGCAGCAATGGGGGTGCCGTTCTGGTTCTGTGTCGCCGCCTTCATGCTGTTGTGCCTTCTCCTGCTGACCATGCGCGCGCAGCTCGAACATCGGCGCGCCGCGCTCGACGCGCTGTATCTGGAACAAGAGTAGTCATCATGCTGACGCGATTCCTGGGGACCGTGCTCTCGCTGCTGCCCGCAGTGTCTGCGTTTGCGATGCAACCGCCGGCGCCGCGGGCCGCGATCTACGTCGGGAAGCTCCTCGGGATCGTCCTGCTGCTCGGCGTCGCCGAACTGATGCTGGTGCCGCTCGTGTCGCTGCTCTTCAGCACGCCCTTTTTCGCGCGGCCGCTCCTCTTCGTCGGGTTGTTGCTCACCGGCACGGTCGGGTTTGCTTCCGTCGGCACGCTGTTCGCGGCGATGCTCGTGCGGTCGCGGACGCGAGACATCATGCTGCCGATCCTGTTGTATCCGATTACGGTTCCTGTGATCATTGCTGGTGTTCGCGGCACGGCCGCGTTGCTCGCCGAGACCCCGGACGAACCGGCCGCACTCATGTGGATCGCGCTGCTCGCGTCGTTCGACGTGGTCTTCGTGACGCTGGCATTATGGACGTTTG
>QHWF01000915.1 GCA_003222455.1 Acidobacteriota bacterium | reverse complement strand
AATAGCGGCGACGTGGCCTGGATGCTCACGGCCACGGGTCTCGTGCTGCTCATGACGCCCGGCCTGTCGTTTTTCTACGGCGGCATGGTCCGGACGAAGAACGTCGTCTCCACGATGCTGCAGAGTTTCGTGGCGATGGCCGTCATCAGCATCCTGTGGATCGTCGTCGGGTTCAGCCTGGCCTTTGGCGACAGCGTCCACGGTCTGATTGGCAACCCCCTCACCTTTTTCATGTTCACGCGCGTGGGCGCGCAAACGCATCCGAATCTCGCACCCACGATCCCGCTGGTGGTGTTCGCGCTGTTTCAGCTGAAGTTCGCGATCATCACGCCGGCGCTCATCACCGGGTCATTCGCGGAGCGCGTGCGCTTCACGAGCTATCTCCTGTTCATGTGCCTGTTCAGCGTGTTCATCTACTCGCCGCTCGCGCACTGGACGTGGCACCCCGACGGCTTCCTGCACAAACTCGGCGTGCTCGATTTCGCCGGCGGCACCGTGGTGCACATGTCGGCCGGATTTGCGGCGCTCGCGGGCGCGCTCACCCTCGGCCGACGCGAAGTGCACCGCATGGGCGAATTGCATACACCGGCGAACATCCCGTTCGTCATCCTGGGGACGGGCATGCTCTGGTTCGGGTGGTTCGGCTTCAACGCCGGGTCAGCCCTGTCGGCATCCGGCCAGGCCGCGATGGCGTTCGCGGCGACGAATACCGCATCGGCCTCCGCGGCGCTGGCGTGGATTTTTTTCGACGGCATGCGCGGACACAAGCCGTCCGCGCTTGGCGCCTGTGTCGGCGCCGTCGTCGGCCTGGTGGCGATCACACCGGCGGCCGGTTACGTCAGCATCGGCGAGAGCATCCTGATCGGCACGTGTGCGAGCGTCATCTCGAACCTCTGCGTGCACTGGAAGAACAAGGCGTCCACACTCGACGACACCCTCGACGTGTTTCCATGCCACGGCGTGGGCGGCATGGTCGGCATGTTGATGACCGGCCTGTTCGCCAAGGACGTCGGCCTGACCTCGGGCCATGCGCGGACGTTCCTGGTGCATTGCGGCGCACTGATCTTCGTCGCGGTGTTCTCGTTCGTCGGTTCGTGGGTCCTGTATCGGCTCACCGATCTCATCATTCCGCTCCGGGTGTCGAGCGAGCAGGAAGAGATCGGACTGGATCTCAGTCAGCACGGCGAAGTGATGCAGGGCAGGGATCCGTACACGCCCGGCCTGACGACTCGAGGCGTGAGCCGAGCCGACGATCAACGCAGAACCCGCGGAACCCGCAGAGAAAACCGATTTTGTTCTGCGAGTTCTGCGGTTTCTGCGTTGAACGTGGTTCCGTGTGGCGGCGTCAGTTACTCGGACACGCGCCCAGCACCGAACCGCCAAGAGCCTTGAGCCGAGCGTCATGAGTCACTGGACCCGCGAGGAGATCCAACGCATCGGCCATCTCGTCGTCGACCTGATTGCGGAGCACCTGAGCGGCATTTCCAACCAACCCGTGTTCCATCCGATGCCGGCCGATCTTGCCGGGCAATTGCTCTCCACCCCGGCTCCGTCGCAGGGCGCCACGCCGGACGAAATCCTTCGCGACTTTCGTGATTCGGTCGAACCGTATCCGTTCGGCAACGGTCATCCGCGATTCTGGGGCTGGGTGAATTCACCGCCCGCGTTGATGGGCGTCTTCGCGGACGCGCTCGCAGCCGCGATGAACCCGAGCTGCGCCGGCGGCAATCACGCGGCGATCTACGTTGAGCGTCAGGTGATTACCTGGCTGAGGGAGCTGATCGGATTTCCCGCACAGGCCATGGGACTGCTGGTCAGCGGTGGCTCGATGGCCACGCTCACGGGCCTGGCGGTGGCGCGGCACGTTCGATGCGGTATCGACGTGCGGGCCGATGGATTACGGAATGCGCCGCAGCCGTTCGCGTTCTACATGTCGACCGAGGCGCATAGCTGCGCACGCAAAGCCGTCGAGCTTCTCGGGTTCGGCAGCTCGTCGATCCGGCCGATTGCGACAACCGACGATTATCGGATGGACGTGCCGGCCCTCGACACCGCGATCGCGCGCGACGTCGCCAACGGCGTCCGCCCGATCGCCGTGGTCGCAACCGCGGGCACGACCAACACGGGAGCAATCGACGATTTGGCCGCCATCCGCGGCGTCTGCGATCGTCACGGTGTCTGGATGCACGTGGACGCCGCTTATGGCGGCCCCGCGATCCTGGCGGACGAATACGCGGAAGCGCTGAAACCGATCGGCAGCGCCGACAGCGCCGCTCTCGACCCGCACAAATGGATGTTCGTGCCCGTGGAGGCGGGCTTCGTGATCGTCCGCGACGCAAGTGCGATGCGCGACGCGTTCAGCCTGGTGCCGCCGTACATCAGGAGCGCCGGCAGTGCGACCGGCGTGTATGGCCTCCCCTGGTTCAGCGAGTACGGTTTTCAGCAGACTCGCGGCTTCCGGGCGCTGAAGGTCTGGATGACGATGAAGCAGTTCGGAGTGACCGGCCACAAGGCGGCGATTGAGGAGAATATCGCGCTGGCGCGGTACCTGGCGGATCGAGTCCAGGCTGCTCCCGATCTCGAGCTGATGGCGCCACCCGGACTGAGCATCGTCTGCTTCCGGTACGTGGGCGGTCACCGTCACTGGCCCGAACCGTCTGGCGATGGCGAACGGCGGAAAGGCGGGGCCGCCGTCCACCCAGGCGAGATGACGCTGGCTGGTCGAGCCGACGAAGCGACGCTCGCGGGCCTGAATCGGTCGATCCTCGAACGGTTGCAGCTGGGAGGAGAGGCCTTCCTCACGAGCACCGAGTTGCGCGGCCGCTATACGCTGCGGGCGTGCGTCGTGAATTATCGGAGCACCCGCGACGACATCGACCGGATGCTCAACGCCGTGCGAGCCCTGGGAGCGCGTCCGACTAATTGACGCGACGTGGAACGCAAAGGCCGCGAAGGCCGCGAAGAAATCCTGTCTTTTCTTTGCGTCCTTTGCGGCCTTTGCGTTCAATCGTGGTGGCAGCCCGGCTACCAACCGACGTAACGGCGGGCGTTCAGCGCAGCCCGGCGCGCGTCGCGACACGCCGCGCGCATGGCCTGGCGTTCTAACCGGTAAGCCCGCCGCACCTCGCGTCGCGCCTGGGCCACCGC
>QHWF01000106.1 GCA_003222455.1 Acidobacteriota bacterium | reverse complement strand
ACGACGTGCACCACTGGGCGAACGATTTCGTCCGCGCCCTCGAAGCCGAGTCCGAGTCGGGCCCTCGCGTCACCCCGGAGGCGACGCTGACTGAAGCGCTGGGGCGGCTCCGGACCGCGGCTTCGCTCGCCATTCTCCTGGATTACGACGGCACGCTCGTGCCGATTGTGAACACGCCTGAACAGGCGGCGCCGGACGCTGATCTGCTGGACCTGATCGCCGCGCTTGCCCGGCGGCCTCGGACCGTCGTGCAGATGGTCAGCGGGCGATCGCGCGAGACGCTGGAGACGTGGTTCGGCGAGCTGTCGATCGGCTTGTGGGCGGAACACGGGATCTGGTTTCGCGCGGCCGCGGGCAGCACATGGGAATCGGCGGTTGACGTCTCATGCGCCTGGATGCCTGACGTGCGCGCCACGATGGAGAGGTTTACGCTGGCCACACCGGGGTCGCGCATCGAGGAAAAGACGTCCTCCATCGCGTGGCATTATCGTCAGGTTGGACGCGAGTTTGGCCGGCTCCAGGCGCGTGAGCTCAGAATCGCCCTGTCGCGCGAGCTCCGGGACGTGCCGCTCGACATCATCGAGGGCAAGCGAGTGCTGGAGGTCCGTCCACGCGGCGCCAGCAAGGCGGCCGTTGTGCAGCGGCTGCTCTCGCACGAGACACCACCCTCGGTCATCCTGGCGTTGGGTGACGATCGCACGGACGAGGAGATGTTCACCGCGCTCCCGCCGACCGGTATATCCATCCATGTCGGGCCAGCGGTGAGCCTCGCCATGCATCGGCTTCGCGACAGCGCTGCGACACGCGCGTTCCTGTCAGGGTTGCTCGTCTGATTTGCGAGACGGCGTCATTGCCCGGCCCAGTCGCCAACTCTGGCTGCTCTGGGTCGGGCGGACCGGGTTGCCGGCGTCTACTGAACGGCCGTTGGTAATCGGAGAGGGTTGGCCGAAGAGAAACAAGTGGATCTGCCGCACCGGCCCGCTGAAGGCTGCGGCGAAGGTTGTTTGACAGGCCCCAGCACGGGTCCTGGCAGGCTGCTGAAAAACCGCAGCCTGAAGTGAAAAGTTAAAACAGAAAAGTTAAAAGCAGGCGGAAAATCGCACTTTTCTGTTTTGGCTTTTCAGTTTTAACTTCAGGTCGGCGCCTTTTTCAGCGACCTGCTAGAATGGCCCCCACCTCGAAGCATCAGTGCCGCGTTCTCTCGTGTTCGCGTGTCTGTGAAACGGATCGCATCGCGTCCTGGGAGTCGTCCGGTGGCTGTCAACCTCTGTAGCTCGGAGGTTTCAGAATGCCATGGTTCGTGGTGAGACGATTGATCGTTCTCGGCCTGATGATGGCGGTGCCCGCCGCCGGCTTTGCACAGGAGGCGGTCTTCAGCGGCACCGTGACCGACTCCACGGGCGCGATTCTGCCGGGGGTCTCCGTTCGAGCGGTCCACGACGCGTCCGGCAACAGCTTTGAAGCCCTCACCGATCAGCGCGGGGCCTACCGCATCCCGGTGCGCATCGGCGTGTACAAGCTGACGGCCGAAGTCGCCGGATTCACGACGGTCACGCGCACGGGCCTCGAGCTGCTCGTCGGGCAGACCGCCGTCATCAACCTGCAGATGGCGCCTGCGTCGGTGGAGGAGTCGGTCATCGTCACCGCACAAACGCCGCTCATCGAGACCGCGACATCGAGTCTGGGCGGCAACATCGATCAGCGGCAGGTGCAGGAGCTGCCGTCGCAGGGCCGCAACTTCCTGTCGCTCGCGCTGCTCGCGCCCGGGAACCGGACCAACGCGCAAGGCGCACTTCCCGTGCAGGACCGGGTCGATGTCCGCGAGTTTCAGCTGAACGTCGACGGCCAGCAGGTCACGTCGAATATCGGTACCGGTAACCAGGCGCGGTACAGCAACGATTCGATCGCCGAATTCCAGTTCATCTCGAACCGGTTCGACGCGACACAAGGCCGGTCGACTGGCGTGCAGGTGAACGTCGTCACCAAGTCGGGGACCAACACGCTCGCGGGATCGCTGGTGGGCAATTTCCGCGACAGCGCGTGGAACGCGGCGGACCCGGTGTTGAAGCGCGTCCTGCCGTACCGGAATCAGCAGGTGAGCGGCACGCTCGGCGGACCGATCGTCAAGAACAAGCTGCACTTCTTCGGCAACTATGAATACGAGCGCCAGCCGCTGACATCGATCTGGAACACGCCGTACGAGCGATTCAACGTCGAGCTCGATGGCATCAGGAACGTGAAGCTGGGCGGCGTTCGCGTGGACGAGCAACTGTCGTCGAAGATGCGCGTCATGGGGAAGATCTCGCATTCCGGATTGCTCGAGCCGTTCGGACCCGGCGGCGGGAACCATCCGTCGGCGACCAACAGCAACCAGGAGCACAACACCGACCTCATCGGTCAGTTCACGCACGTGATCAGCCACCGCGCCGTCAACGAGGTCCGATTTGGATACGCGTCTTACGGCATCGACCAGCGCAGCCTCACGTCGTGGTCGAAGCACTGGCAGGCCGGCAACGGCATCACCACCGATGGACCGAGCATCACGTTCCGCGGGTTCTCGTTCAACCGCAACAACAACCTGCCGCGCTACCGCAATCAGAACGTCTACTCGTTCCACGACGACTTCACGTTGTCGTACGACGCGGCGGGCCGCCACGACTTGAAAGCCGGCGGCGAGTATCTGCACCTTCTCGACAACACGCGCAACTGCAACCGGTGCGGCGGCGTCATTACGGCGAGCACGAGCCCGATCCCAGCCAACATCGAGGATCTGTTCCCGGATGCCTTCAACGCCGACACGTGGAATCTGGCGGCGATCTCCTCGATCACCACTCGCTACACCGTCGGCGTGTCGGACTCGTCGAACTTCCTGACGCCGATCCACATGTGGAAGTACGGCGCCTGGGCGCAGGACGACTGGAAGGTCACCAACCAATTCACGCTGAATCTCGGCGTCCGGTACGACCTGATCTGGAACGCGTTCGCGCAAAACGTCACCTTCGAGCCGTTCGAGCATGCGAATCGCCCCCAGGACGCGAACAACGTTCAGCCGAGAGTCGGCTTTGCCTATCAGGTCAACGAACGGACCGTGGTGCGCGGCGGAGCCGGGCTCTACTACAACGACATTCTCAACACGAACGTGTTGTGGCCCATGAGTCCGTTGACGATCGCGGTGATCGCGGTCGACAACGACCGCACGCGGCCCGATTTCGCGGCGAACCCGTTCAACGGTCCGCTCCCGACGTACGAGCAGGCGCTGCAGCGGTTCTGCAACGTGAACAACACGCCCGGCTGTCTGCTGCGCGATCTGCAGGAGCAGGCGCCGCCTCCGGCGTACGCGCATGTGCCGCACAGCTGGCAGAGCTCAATCGGCATCGCGCGGCAGCTGGGGAACGACATGGCCTTCGAAGCCCACTACGTGAATACGAAGAGCCGGCACGAGAAATCGATCCAGGACAACGTCAACGTCACGTTCAATCCGGCCACCGGCGTGCCGTATCCGTACTCGGACGTTGCGCATCGTGCGTTCCCGCTGTACGGCGTCATCGGCATGTTCCCGATGACCGGCAGGTCGGACTATCACGGACTGCAGACGAGCTTCACCAGGCGCATGAGCCATCGCTGGCAGGGTTCGCTCACCTATACGCTGTCGGGGCTCTGGGATCAGGATCCGGCACCGATCAGCGGGGTCGCCGAAGTGCCGTTCCCGGTTGCGAACGATGTCGGCGGCGAGCGATCGTTTGCCGAGACCGACCAGCGTCATCGGCTCGTGTTCAACGGCATCTGGCAGATGGCGTACGGCCTGCAACTGAGCGGCATCTATTTCTATGGCTCGGGACAGCGGACGCAGGCGGTCTGCGGATGCGACGCGCGCGGACTCCAGATCACGAGCGTCGATCGCCTCCGAAAAGGGTCGCCGTTCGGGGCCGACGGCACGATCATTCCGCGCCAGGCGTTCGTGTTCGCCCCGCTCCACCGCGTCGATCTGCGGCTCCAGGAACGTGTGCCGATGCACGGCCACTCGACGATCGGTGGGTATGTGGAAGTGTTCAACGTCTTGAACCGGGCGAACTATGGGGCATACGAGGTCAGAGAAACGAACCAGCAATACGGGCAGCCGCAGCCGAGCACGAACCTGTCCTACGCGCCGCGCACGCTGCAAGTCGGATTCCGGGTGACGTTTTAGTGGGAGCGTGTCCGACTGATGACTGATGCCGCCCTGGAACGCAAAGGCCCAACATTCGCTCGCCAGCAATTCAGCGATCTTCGGCTTGGCAAACGCGACGGCCGCAGAGACAGATGTTTCTTCGTTGCCTTGCGGCCGCAGCGTTCCATCGTGACGTTCCCGGCCGAGACGTGAGCGAACATGCGAAGGGGCGGGTGGATGCCCTCAGCCCGGCCCGCCTCGTCTCAGGAGGACTCTCGTGAAATATTCCGCCTGGGCGCTCGTCGTCATTGTCAGTTCTGTACTTTCCATCCGTGCGCAGCAACAGCAACAACAGCAGCCGCCGCCGTCGAACGATCCGGCGTGGGCGTTTCCGGCGGTCAACGGCGCGCTGCCTGCGGAGGCTGCGGCACCCAAGAGCGTGCCGGGCAGCACGAAGAAGTACACGCCGGCGGAGATCGACAACCTGTCCAGTCCACCCGATTGGTTTCCCGACGACCACCCGCCCGCACCGGCGATCGTGCAGCAGGGCCACGGCGCTGCGCTCGCCTGCGGTGCATGCCACCTGATGTCGGGCGAAGGCCATCCGGAGTCGGCCGGCATGACGGGGTTCACCGCGGCGTACATCGTCCAGCAGATGGCCGATTTCAAGAGCGGCGCGCGGAAGGATGCCGCGCGGATGAACGCGATCGCGAAGGACGTGTCCGACGAGGAGGCGCGGCAGGCGGCGGAATGGTTTGCGGCGCTGAAGCCGATGCCGTGGACCAAGGTGATCGAGGCCGACACGGTGCCGGTCACGTTCGTCGGTCAGGGTCGCATGCGCTTCCTGAAGCCCGAAGGCGGCACCGAGCCGATCGGCAGCCGGATCATCACGGTGCCGCAGGACGTCGAGCGGGCGAGGAGCCGCGATCCCCGCTCGGGCTTCACCGCCTACGTGCCGAAGGGGAGCATCGCGAAAGGGAAAGCGCTCGTCGACACCGGCGGGTCGGGTAAGACCATCGCGTGCGGCATCTGCCACGGCGATGCGTTGAAGGGTCTGGGCAACGTGCCGCGGCTCGCCGGCCTGCACCCGATCTACATCGCACGCCAGTTGTACTTGTTCAAAGACGGCAGGCGAAATGGGGTCGACGCGCAGTTGATGAAAAAACCGGTGGCGAAGATTACAGACGAGGACATCGTGGCGTTATCGGCATACCTCGCATCGCTACCCTGAGGAGCGTCCGAATGATTTCCACCACGGAGGACACGGAGGAACAATCCTGTCGTTTCAGGATTAAACCTCCGCGTCCTCTGCGTCCTCCGCGGTAGTGAGGATCTGCCGTGCCGACTCGCAGAGAATTCGTCAAGACGGGCGCGGGCGCTGCCGCTGGATTGTTCATCCCGGCGCCTCCCGCGCGCCGGGAAGTGTTCGTCGGCCGCCGGCGGATCAAGGTGGTCGACATCCACGGTCACCTCTCGGTGCCCGAGGTCCGCGATATTCTTAAAGGTACGAAGCTCGCGCCGGCCGGCGGCGGCGACCAGGCCGACGGCGGCGGTCTCGTCCTTGGCCCCGAGCGTCTCCATGCGCTGGACGCGCAAGGGATCGATGTCCAGGTGCTCAGCGTCAACGCGTTCTGGTACTCGGCGGACCGCGAGCTCGCGCGCGAGATTGTCAAGGTGGAGAACGAGAAGCTCTCGGCGTGGTGTGCGGCGCACCCCGATCGATTCATCGGGCTCGCGACGGTGTCGCTGCAGTTTCCTGACCTCGCGGCCGAGCAGCTCGAGGACGGGATCAGGAAGCTCGGGCTGCGCGGCGCCGCCATCGGCGGCAGCGTGGAAGGCGAGGAGCTGTCGTTGCCGAAATTCGATCCGTTCTGGGCGAAGGCACAGGAGCTCGGCGCGCTGGTGTTCATGCATCCCCGCAACGCTCCCGGTACCACACAGAATCCCCGTCTGCGCGGACGAGGCGGGTTGGGCAATACGATCGGCAACCCGCTCGAGACGACCGTGTTTCTCTCGCATCTCATCTTCGACGGGACGCTCGACAAGTTCCCGTCGCTGCGTATCTGCGCCGCGCATGCCGGCGGATATCTGCCGTCTTACCTCGGACGATCCGAAGCCGCATGCACGCGCGATCCGCAGAATTGCGCCGCCATGAAGCGCAAGTTCGGCGAGTACTTCCGCGATCAAATCCTGATCGACTCGATGGTGTTCCGCGCAGACGGGCTCCGGCATCTCGTCGCCGAAATGGGCGCGCGCCAGATCGTCTACGGCACCGACATGCCGTTCCCGTGGCCTGTTGGCGTCGATTTCATCCTTGACGCGAAGTTCTTGAACGACGCCGAGAAGGCAGCGATCCTCGGTGGCAATCTCGTCAAGCTGCTGCGGATTCCATCGACGTAGGTCGAATGTCAGAAGCCTGTCCGAGAAACACGTGCAGAGGACCTGAAGTATGACCATCAAACCTGCTCTCGTTTCAGTCTTCGGCGTGGGTCTCGTGTCGCTGTCGGCTTCGGTCCTCGCCCACCACGGCGACGCCGGACGCTACGAAGACAAGCTGACGACCCTGAAAGGCACCGTCGTCGAACTGCAATTGATCAATCCCCATTCGGTCGTCGTGCTCGACGTCAAGGACGAGACGAGTGACCAGGTCATTCGCTGGCGTGGCGAAGCCGGGTCCGCCACG
Organism: Acidobacteriota bacterium; assembly: GCA_003222455.1. Taxonomy (GTDB): domain Bacteria; phylum Acidobacteriota; class Vicinamibacteria; order Vicinamibacterales; family CAVVIG01; genus QHWF01. The sequence continues at coordinate 3,791 of QHWF01000106.1, read as the reverse complement.
CAGTTGAGGGGCTGGTGCTGGACGAAGGAGGTCATCAAACCCGGCGACACGGTCACGATGATCGGCCGCCGTCTCAAGAACGGATCGCCGTACATGACGCTGTCGGAAAACTCGCGCGTCATCGACGCCAACGGCAAGGAAATCTTTCGCGGCAACGACCCGGGCCAGCCGAACCAACCGGGCCCGTGTGCGCCGGCGAGAACGGGCGGCGGCAGGTAATTCAACATGACGAGCCGAAGCGTTTGTCTCTTCCTGTTGGCGGCGGGGGTCGTCGGCCTGACGGCTGGCGGGCCGCAAGCGGACGGCCGCGCTGCGCGCCCGTCGGCGTCGAAGTCCAAATCGACGCCGGCATGGAGGCAGGCCGCCTACGTCAAGGCCTCGAACCCGCGCGCAGGTGCTCAGTTCGGATACGCCGTCGCGCTCAGCAGCGACGGCACCACGCTCGCCGTCGGCGCGCAGATGGAAGAAAGCGCGGCTGCGGGCATCAACGGCCATCAGGACGATCATTCCACGTACGGCGCCGGCGCGGTGTACGTCTACACGCGCCGCGGCGACGCGTGGTCGCAGCAGGCCTACATCAAAGCGTCCAATCCGGGTCAGGACGATCAGTTCGGGTTCAATGTCTCGTTGAGCGCCGACGGCAATACGCTCGCGGTGTCGGCTCCGTACGAAGACAGCGCCGCGACCGGCATCGATGGCGACCAGGCCGACAACTCGATGCCGAACTCGGGCGCCGTGTACGTGTTCGGCCGCACCGGGAGCACGTGGGCTCAGCAGGCCTACATCAAGGCATCGAATACGGGTGAGAGCGAAGAAGGCGACCAGTTCGGCTACTCGATCAGCCTGAGCGGCGACGGCAACTGGCTGGTGGTCGGCGCCATCGGCGAAGACAGCGCCGCAACCGGCGTCAACGGCAATCAGAAGGACAACTCCGCGCAGGGCGCGGGCGCGGCGTACGTGTTCACCCGCAGCGGACGCACCTGGTCGCAGCAGGCCTATCTCAAAGCCGCGAACGCGATGGCCAATTTTCTATTCGGCTATTCGGTCGCGTTCAGCGGCGACGGCAGCACGATCGCAGTCGGCTCATTTGACGAGGCCGGATCGTCACGGGAGATTAACGGCCCTTACGATCGGCGCGCGGCGGGCACGGGCGCCGTCTATGTCTTCATCCGCAGCGGCGCCACCTGGTCGCAGCAGGCGTACCTGAAGGCCAAGGAAGGTGACCGGCAGGACTCGATGGGCTGCTGGGTCGCGATCAGTGACGATGGGAACACGGTGGCTGCAGGCGCACTCGACGAAGACACGATGGTGCCCGGCATCAACGTCGTGCAGAGCGGCCACTCGGGGGTCGTGGACGGACCGGACGACAACTCGTCGGGCGCCGCGTACGTGTTCGTGCGCAACGGCACGACGTGGACGGAGCAGGCGAATTTCAAGGCGTCCAACGTCGGCAAGCATGACTGGTTCGGCATCCGGCTGAACCTGAGCGGCGACGGCAACACGCTCGCGGTCGGCGCGCCGAATGAAGACAGCGCGGCGCAGGGCATCAATGGCAACCAGAATGACAACTCGGCCGACGAAGCGGGCGCCGTGTATCTGTTCCGGCGCGACGGCGCGACCTGGTCTCAGCAGGTGTATTTCAAGGGGTCGAACACGGAAAAGTTCGACGAGTTCAGCAGCGGCATCGCCCTGAGCCGGGACGGCCGGACGATGGCGGTCGGTGCGCACTTCGAATCGAGCGGCGCGAAGGGCATCAACGGCAATCAGGCGGACAACTCCATGCCACAGTCCGGCGCCGTCTATGTGTTCGTTCGGTGACGATCGTCGCTTCGCCCGTCCACCCAGGAGCGTGCCCGACTAACTGCCACCGTTTTGGAACGCAAAGGCCCAACCTTCGCTCGCCAGCCATTCAGCGAGCTTCGGCTTGGCAAGCGCGAAGGCCGCAAAGAAAACCCTGTTTTACTTTGTGTCCTTTGCGACCTTCGCGTTCGATCGTGATGTCTCTTTAGGAGGGAGGCAACTCCATGCGCACGCGCACGTGGTTCGTCGGGTCGGCCGCCCTCGTTCTGACGGCGAGCCTTGTCGTCGCCGGCAACCGATCGACGGCCCTTCGTGGCCAGTCGCGACAGGATGTCAGGCTGGCGGCGGTGCCGAGCGAGAAAGGCGGGCAGGACATCTTCGGGGCGTACGAGGCCGTGGCCAACTGGCCGAAGCCGCTGTCGGCCCTGCCCGGCCACGAGAAGTGGACGTGGGGAGCCGGGCAGAGCGTGTTCGCCGAGAGCCCGAACCGCGTCTTCATCCTGCAGCGGGGCGAGCTCCCGAATCTCGAGCGACCGAAACAGATCAAGCTGCCGCAGCTCGGGCCGAACATCGAATTCCCGATCGGGCGGCTGCCATGGCGCGACGCCACGTCGACGAGCCCGCCGGGCGCGCTCGAGCGGGACGGGAGAGTCGGCGACGATTCGGACGTGGGCAAGGCGGGCGAGGACTTCCGCTGGGAGCACTGCATCGTCGTCATCGACGCGAACGGCACCGTCGTCGAGGACTGGACGCAGTGGGACAAGATGCTGCGGCGGCCGCATGCCGTCTACATCAGCCCCTACGATCCGGAGAAGCGCGTGTGGGTCGTCGACGACTACCGTCACGCCATTTTCATTTTCAGCAACGACGGCAAGCGGCTGCTGCAGACGATCGGCGAGCCGAACGTGCACGCCGCCGATGATAAGCATTTCTACCGGCCGACGTTCATCGCGTGGCTGCCCGACGGCACGTTCTATGTCGCCGACGGCTACGCCAACACGCGCGTCGTGAAGTTCGACAAGAACGGCAAGTTCCTGATGGCGTGGGGAGAGAAAGGGACGCCGCCCAGCGAGAAGCGGCCCGGCTACTTCAACAACGTGCACGGCATCGCCGTCGATCGGCAGACGCGACAGGTATTCGTCAACGATCGGCAGAACCACCGCGTTCAGGTGTTCGACGAGAACGGAAAGTATCTGCGCGAGTGGAGCTTCGGTCCACCGCCGTCGGACATCCACCTGTTCATCATCACCGCCGACCGGTACCTGTGGGCTGCCGATCGCGGCACGTCGAAGATGCTGAAATACGATCTGGACGGCAACTTCCTGTACGCGTGGGGCACGTGGGGCGATTTCCCGGGTGGCATGTGGGGCGTCCACGGGCTGAGCGTGGATCAGGACGGCAACTTCTACGTGGCCGAAGTCGACAGCGGACGGGCGCAGAAATATCGGCCGCGGCCTGGCGCCAATCCCGCCTTCCTCGTCGGCAAGCCGGTTTACGCGGCGTGGGGCGCGCGAACCCAATAATCGGATCCGGTCGCTGCTGTATTTCCTCTTCTTCTGTTCGGGCCTGAGCGGACTGATCTACCAGGTCGTCTGGGTCCGGGTGTTCGGCAACGTCTTCGGCAACACGATCTACTCGGCGTCGTTTGTCGTCGCCGCGTTCATGCTGGGGCTCGGCGCCGGGAGCTGCATCGGCGGGGTCTGGGCCGATCGACGGTACGCCGCGCGGCCGGAGTCGCTGCTCGGCGTCTATGGATATGTCGAGCTGATCATCGCCGCGATGGGGTTCGGCATCTCCTCACTGCTGCCTCACCTCGATCGCTTCTCTGCCGCCGTCTCCTCGTATTCGCGCGAGTCGTCCGGCTGGTACGTGCTGTCACCGGCGTCGTATGCGGCCCGCGCGGCAACGGCCGTCGTCCTCCTGACGCCGATCACGCTGCTGATGGGCGCCACTCTCACGTTGTTGATTCGGCATGTCGTGCGGCGCGATGT